>CAYOYT010000242.1:0-4655 GCA_964408245.1 uncultured Dongia sp.
TCGACCCACGCAAATCCGATTCCGTGCCGTCGACCAAGGGAACGCTTGGCAAGTCACTCAGCCAACAATCATGATTGTCGCGATCATCGATTACGGCGCGGGGAATATAAAATCCGCCGCGAAGGCCCTTGGCTTCGCTGCGGCTGAAACCGGCGACCAGGTGATTGTAACCGCCGATGCCGATGCAATCGCCACCGCAGATTGCATTGTGCTACCGGGTGTTGGTGCCTTTGCCGAATGCAAGCGAGGTCTCGAATCCTTGAATGGCGGCGTCGCTGCCATGCGCGAAGCGGTACTTGAGAAGGGGCGACCCTTCCTTGGCATTTGCGTTGGCATGCAATTGATGGCGCAAGTGGGTGTCGAGTATGGCGAACATGCCGGACTCGATTGGATCAAGGGTCGCGTCGTCAAGTTAACGCCCGAAGATCGCGCCCTTAAGATTCCACAAATGGGCTGGAACGATCTTCATCTTAAAGACGCGGCACATCCGATCTTCAGTGGCCTTAAAACCGGTGACCACGCCTATTTCGTTCATTCCTACCATTTTATCGCCGATGACAGCGAGGACGTACTAGCCGATGTCGATTATGGCGGTTCGGTCACGGCAGCCATTGGTCGCAACAACATGATTGGCGTGCAGTTCCACCCGGAAAAAAGCCAGTCCGTTGGTTTGGCTTTGCTGAGCAATTTTCTGCGCTGGAGGCCCTGACGTCATGGCCGATATCGCCATCAACAGCGTCGCCGAGTTGAAGCGCAACGAGCTTGAGGAATTATGCGAGGCAGCCGAGCTTGCGATTGAAGCGGGTGGCGGCTTTGGCTGGCTGAAGCCGCCTCATCGCAATATCCTCGAGATCTTCTGGAAGGGCGTTACGCTGGTGCCTGACCGCGTGCTCTTCATCGGCAAACTCGATGGCACCATCGCGGCGTCGGCGCAATTGGTGCGGCCCACCCGCAACAACGAGGCGCAGGGCCATTCAGCGCAACTCACCACCTCTTTCGTCGCACCCTGGGCGCGCGGCCACGGCTTGGCGCGGCGACTGACCCTGGCGGTCGAGGACGAAGCCCGCAAGCGGGGCGTCAAGGTACTCAATCTCGATGTTCGGGAAACGCAACAAGCGGCGATCAGTCTCTACCGCAATCTCGGCTACCACGAAGTGGGACGCCATCCGCGTTACGCCCAAGTCGACGGTACCTATGTGGGTGGTCTTTATTTCTGGAAGTCCCTGGCAGGCTGACGAGGATATGATTCTTTTTCCCGCGATCGATCTCAAAGGCGGCCAATGCGTGCGCCTCGTCAACGGGGACATGACGCAGGCGACCGTGTTCAACACCGATCCTGCCGACCAGGCGCGGCAATTCGCGGCGGCGGGTGCTGAATGGCTGCATCTGGTCGATCTCGACGGCGCCTTCGCCGGCAAGGCCGTCAACGCAGCCGCGGTCGAAAGAATTCTTGGCACGGTCGATATCCCTGTGCAGTTGGGCGGTGGCATCCGCGAGATGGTCCATATCGAAACCTGGCTCGACAAAGGCATCGCGCGCGTCATCCTCGGCACGGTGGCGCTCAAGAATCCAGACCTCGTTAGACAAGCCTGCAAGCGCTTCCCCAACCAGATCGTCATCGGCATCGACGCCAAGGGCGGCAAGGTCGCTGTCGAAGGTTGGGCAGAAACGTCGGAACTGACAGCACGCGACCTCGCTTTACGTTTCGAAGATGCTGGTGTTGCTGCGATCATCTATACTGATATTGACCGCGATGGGCTGCTCCAGGGTGTCAACGTCACCGCCACAGCAGCACTTGCCGCCTCGCTTTCGATCCCCGTTATCGCGTCAGGCGGCGTGTCATCAATCGCCGATATCGACGCACTTATCGCCGTGCAGTCGCAATCGAGGAAGAAGGCGGGTGGCATCATCGGCGTCATCTCCGGCCGCGCCATCTATGACGGCCGCCTCGACCTCAAAGAGTCATTGCAGCGTTTGCAAGAACGCACGGCATGAATCCGGTCTTGCATTCACCACCTTCTCTAGCTCTGCCCCTCAACAAGGAGGGAGAGAACTTTTTAAGTCCCTCCCCCCTTGAGGGTCAGGGAGGGGGGTATAGCCCCGCCAGACTCGTCCTTGGAGACACAGCATGCTGAAGATGCGGGTCATACCTTGTCTTGATGTGAAGGATGGGCGCGTGGTTAAGGGCGTCAACTTCGTCAATTTGATCGATGCCGGCGATCCCGTGGAGCAAGCGAAGGTCTATGATGCGGCAGGGGCTGATGAGCTTACCTTCCTCGATATCACCGCAAGCTCCGATAGCCGCGACACGCTTTATGACGTCGTCTCGAAAACCGCTGAGGCCTGTTTCATGCCGCTCACGGTGGGTGGTGGCGTGCGGAAGTCCGAAGACATCCGCAAGCTGCTATTGGCCGGCGCCGACAAAGTTTCGATCAACACGGCGGCGGTAAAGACTCCCGATTTCGTCAAGGAAGCCGCACAGAAGTTCGGCGATCAATGCATTGTCGTCTCGATCGACGCCCAGGAAACGGTGCCGGGGAAATTCGAGGTCTTCACCCATGGCGGGCGCGAACCCACGGGCATCGATGCCGTCGATTTCGCGCGGCGCATGGCTGAGAACGGTGCCGGTGAACTTCTCGTAACCTCGATGGACCGTGACGGCACAAAGAAGGGTTACAACATTGCGTTGACGCGCGCGATTGCAGATGCCGTTTCTGTGCCCGTGATCGCCTCAGGCGGCGTCGGTAGCTTAGAGGACCTGGTGGCCGGCATCCGCGATGGCCATGCGACAGCCGTGCTGGCCGCATCAATTTTTCACTTTGGCACCTTTACCATTGGTCAAGCAAAGGCGCATATGCTGGCCGCAGGATTGAGCATGCGCCCGTAAGACGCCGCATTTCTCGCGAATTTCTCAATAGAACTGTGTCGATCGCCACGAACATAAAGCAAGCATGCCGCGTCTGATGGGGAGAGCGACAACAATCGGGTAAGGGTTGGTTAAACATGTCGGGAAAATTCGACGGAACCGTGTTGGATTGTCTGTTCCGCACCATCGAAGGGCGGCGCGGCGGCGATCCCAGCGAATCCCATACTGCCAGGCTCTTTGCTAAGGGCACGGGCAAGATCGCGCAGAAGGTCGGTGAAGAAGCCGTTGAGGCCATCATCGAGGCTATGCGCGGTGACAACCAGGCATTGGTCGCTGAATCTTCCGACCTGCTCTATCATCTGCTGGTGCTATGGGCCGATCGTGGCGTGCGGCCCGAAGACGTGTGGGCCAAGCTGAAAGAGCGCGAAGGCATTTCCGGCATCGCCGAGAAGGCGGCGCGGGGCGGGGCGAAGCTCACCGGCAGATAATTCTGATCGGCGGATTGTCATAATCTGACCGGCCGTGACGCCGGCTTCATCTCGCCCAGTAAAACCATACAGCGTGAAACCACGCAGCGTGAAGCCGCCCTTAGTAAATCTGGCTCCGTTAAAACCCGGCCCTACCAAACGACATCTTTAGCGCGATGCTGCCAGTCAAATAGTCGGCCTGTTATCGGCGACAATGGGCGCCGGCAGCGATTTGAGGCAGGCATCGACCGACTTCTTCTCGGCGCGCACAGAGCGCGCTTCCGCATAGGAAACGTGATAGCCGCCGACCGTTTCCGAATAGAGAAAAAGATCGAGGACGCAATCACGTCCGACATATTGATAGATGCGGCTATCTGCCTCATCGCGGATACGTGCTGGCTTGCCGAGTGCTAACTGCAATTCTTCAGCGCCGAGACCCATCAGCTTATCGGCGCTTCGCCAGATCGTGGCTGGCGGCGATGGCGGCTCAAGCGCGGTATTAGCCGGCACCTGCGGATTATGCGTCGGACTCGTCGTCGCGCGCGCAGCGACATCAGGTTTATGGGCCTGTACGGCGCAGGCCGTCAGCAAAACAGCCCCAAGAATGCAGAAGAGGAATTGACGTAGGAGCGTTGCACCGGCGCTAATATCGCCGATAGTCTTTCCGATCCGACCCCTATATCCGGGATATAACACGTTCTATCTCTCCCAGCGCATCTACCCTTTCGAACAAGGGTAGCGCGCTTAAGATCTTCTATCAGCGCGGGCCCGCAATGACCTCCCGGCTATTTAACCACCGGGAGAGCCAAGCGGAAAGACTTAGCGGCCTTTAACTGGCGCGCCAACTGGTGTGCCAACGAGCGTCCCATCGGCCAAAGCCTCGAGGGTGCCCGAAATCACACCACCGCGCTCGACCTCAAGCTGGCCGTAGCGGATCTTACCTAGAATCTTGCCGGTGGCCCGGATGGTCAGACGCTGACGCACGATGAGGTCGCCGTCGAAGCGACCAGAAATGTCGGCGGATTCGATTTCGGCCGACCCCTTGAACTCACCCGATTGAGCGATATCGATCGCACGGCAATCGGACAGAACGGCTTCGACCCTGCCCTCGACCACGAGACTGTCGCAGGTGCGGATCTCACCGTTGAGGAAAATGTCGCGACCGACGATGAGCTTCTTCTGCTCGGCTTCGTGTGCGCGGACCGGGGGGGGCGTGGGGGCGCCACCGGCGGCCGGGCGTGGCGCAAAGGCGCTCATATCCGGACTGCGGCGAGCGATATCGGGATTCATTGCAGGGCGCGACGGTGCGGGCGGCGTCGCAA
>CAYOYT010000243.1:0-3205 GCA_964408245.1 uncultured Dongia sp.
CGCCACCGCAGCAGGAAGCGCCCGAGCACCCAATTGCCGATTCCACCCAACGTATTACCGGCGCTGGCAATTACGAGCAGCAGCAGCCAAGATTCCGGCGTTTTCAGGAGCAACCCTGCGAACGCCACCTCGGAAAAACCTGGCAGGATCGTGGCCGCGCCGAAAGCGGTAAGGAACAATGTCAGATAGCCAAGGATCACGCGGCCTGTAGTTCCGTGGCGTCAAGATCGAAAAGAACGGTGTCGACGGATGCTATCAACGGAATAGCAGGGCTGCCGTCAGCACGGCAATGATCAGCCATAGCCACCAGCTTGAGCCTTGGCGGTTGATGACGCGCAAGGCTTCCGGGTCGAGCTTTAGGCCGCCATCAGCAAGATGACTCACCAACCGATCGACATTCTTTAAAACGCCGGGACCACGTTCGATGACGTCGAAGAAATCCACCACACCCTGTTCAAGTCGAGCGCGGGGCCCGCGATTCTCAATCATCCATTCCTCGATCAGCGGCCGGGCGAGGGTCCAGATGTTGAGCGTCGGGTTGAGCTGGCGCGAAACACCTTCGGCCATGAGCATGTTTTTTTGCAGCAAGAGCAATTGCGGCTGCACTTCCATATCGAAAGTCTCGGCAATGGCGAAAAGCTGGCCGAGCATGCGGGCAAAGCTGATCTCGTGGAGCGGCCGGCCTTGGATCGGCTCTCCAATCGCGCGCAAGGCAAGCGCGAATTCATCGATCGATTGCGTCTGGGGCAGATAGCCCGCTTCAATATGCATCTTGGCGACGCGCATATAATCGCGCTCTAAGAAGCCCAACAGCATGTCGGCAAGATAAAAGCGCGTCTTCTTTTCCAGCCGGCCCATGATGCCGAAATCAACCACTTGGATGGCGCCATCATAGCCCACGCTCATATTTCCAGGATGCTGGTCGCCATGGAAATAGCCATCGCGAAACGCCTGATTGAAGAAAATATTCGCGGCCTTGGTGAGTACATCGTCGACATCGAGGCCAGCGGCGCGCATGGCAGGCCCATCATCCATCGGGATGCCGGTCATGCGTTCCTGCGTCATGATACGCTTGGCGGTTCGGACCCAATCGATCGTTGGCACGCGGTAAGTAGGGTCGCCGTCAAAATTGTCACGCAGTTCAGACGCGGAAGCGGCTTCGAGGCGCAGATCCATTTCGATGTGTACGGCGGCCGCGAAAGTACGTACCACCTCGACCGGTTTTAGCCGCCGCAATTTGGGTTGCGTACGCTCGATGATCTCGGCGATCCACAGCAGCAATTCGATATCGGCTTGGAAGGCCTCCTCGATGCCGGGGCGCAGAACCTTGACTGCCACCGGCCGACCGTCCAGTGCTTCAAGGTCGGGCGTCGTGATGGCGAAATGCACCTGGCTGATCGATGCTGCGGAAACCGGCTCATCGTCGAAGCTGGAGAAGAGCGTGGCAAGCGGTGCGCCGAGTTCCGTCTCGATCCGCGACTTGGCGGCGAAAGAGGAGAAGGCGGGGAGCTGGTCCTGCAGTTTTGCAAGATCCGCCGCCACCTGTTCGCCCAGCAGATCCGAGCGTGTGGAAAGTACTTGGCCGAATTTGATGAAAGCAGGGCCAAGCTCGGCCAAAGCCGAGGCGAGGCGCTCACCGGGGCGCTTGCCATCGACCTCCCGCCCGAAGAGCGCCCGGGCAAAGAACAACAGCACGGGCGTGAGGCCCGCATTGGAAAGCGCTGCTTGAAATGGGGCTAAGGCACCATGCCGTGCGAAAACGCGGGCAATATCGAATAAGCGATAGATGGAGCGGAGGCTGCGGAACATTTAAACGCGCCAGCCCGAATGCAGGGCAGCGATCCCACCCGTGAGGTTGCGATAAGAAATGTTCTGGAAGCCGGCCTTCGCCATCATACCGGCGAGATTGTCCTGGGTGGGGAATTTGCGGATCGATTCCACCAGGTACTGATAGGAATCGCGATCCTTGGCGACAACCTCGCCAAGCCAGGGCAGCAGCTTGAATGAATAGACATCATAAAGCTTCGCCAAGGCGGGCAGGGCCACATGGCTGAACTCCAGACATAGGAAGCGCCCACCGGGACGAAGCACGCGATAAGCCTCGGCCAGCGCCCGTTGCTGGCGCCCGACATTGCGCAGACCGAAGGCGATCGTGTAGCTGTCAAATTTCATCTCCTCGAACGGAAGATCCTCGGCATTGCCACTGATCCAATCGATAGCGCTGAGGATACCTCTGTCGATGGCCCTGTCGCGGCCTATCTCGAGCATGGCGGGGGTGAGGTCGCAGACCGTCACATGAGCGCCAGGCCGTCGTTCCAAGATGCGAAATGCGATGTCGCCGGTGCCGCCAGCCACATCTAGGCTGTTCCAGCCGGGGCGCGGGTTCAGCCAGTCGAGCATCGCGGCCTTCCACAGGCGGTGGATGCCTCCAGACATCAAATCGTTCATCAAATCGTATTTGCCGGCGACCGAGGAAAAGATCCCCTGCACCAGATGCGCCTTTTCCCTCGCGCTGACTTGGCGATAGCCGAACCAACTCGTCTCGGCGACGGTCTTGTCTGGATCGTGGGCTGTCTCGATGGGCATGGAATCTTCCCTGTTTGACGGGGACTTTAGCCGTTGCACTTCCGGGATACCAGTCTTGCCGATCAATAACTTGACGGCATCCCTGCGGCTCATTACCGCTATCTACATGCCTGAGTTACCCGAAGTCGAAACGGTCTGCCGCGGCCTTGCCCTGAAGCTTTTGGGGCGGCGCCTTGCCGCCGTCGAGCAACGGCGTCCCAATCTGCGTTTTCCTTTTCCGGAAGGTTTTGTTGCCCGCCTCACCGGCCGGCGTATCGAGGCGATCCGCCGGCGCGCCAAATACATCGTCATCGATCTTGACGACGGCACCATATTGCTGGTCCATCTCGGCATGTCTGGCTCGATGGTGGTCAATGAGAAGCGCCCGCCGCTGCTCGATCGGCATGATCATGTCATCTTCGATATCGATGACGGCACCTGTGTGCGCTTCAACGATGCGCGGCGCTTCGGTCTCATGGATTTGGTGGCAGCCGGTGAATTGGAGGAACACAAGCTTATTCGCGGCTTGGGCCTCGAGCCACTCTCGGCTGCTTTCGATGGGCCAGCACTCGCCGCAATGCTCAAGGGCAAAAAGACATCTGTGAAGCTGGCCATCATGGATCAGCGCCTGGTCGTGGGC
>CAYOYT010000243.1:3215-4641 GCA_964408245.1 uncultured Dongia sp.
GGCAACATCTATGCCTCCGAAGCCTTGTTCAGGGCCGGAATCAGTCCGAAGCGGCGTGCTGGCACAATCAGCGGCGAACGCGCCGCCAAGCTCGCTGCTGCCATCAAGAAGGTGCTTGCTGAGGCGATCAAAGCCGGCGGCTCCTCTTTACGCGATTATGTGCAGGCGAACGGCGAACTTGGCTATTTCCAGCACCGCTGGAAGATCTATGACCGCGAAGGGGAAAAATGTCGCAAATGCGGCGGTCCGGTGAAGCGTATCACGCAAGGTGCCCGGTCCACCTTCTATTGTCCGGTGGATCAGAGGTAGCCCTCTTCTAGACTGCTCATATCGGGGAGAGCGGCTGAACGAAAGCTCAATGACACATTCGGGTCACTGCGATGACGCCCCTATGAAATCATTTGCAGAATCGAAGGTACGCAGCCCCTGTCATCATTTTGCAACGTCTCTTTCGTTATTGAACGATCAGTCAAAACGAGGCCGCTCGAGTCGAATAGACAGTGGGATGAGTCAAGCTGATGAACGCAATATCCCAGAGACGTGAGGAGATTGCTCGTTACCGCGCGATCTTCATCTCTGATGTCCATTTGGGGACGCGCGGCTGCAAGGCTGAGTACTTGCTCGACTTCCTGCGCGCCAACGAAGCAGATTACGTTTATCTGATCGGCGATATCATCGATTGTTGGCGCCTTTCCAAGAGCTGGTTCTGGCCGCAAAGTCATAACGACATCGTGCAGAAACTTCTTCGCAAGGCGCGCAAGGGCACGCAGGTCATTTATGTCCCCGGCAATCATGACGAGCCGTTGCGCGACTATGATGATCACGCTTTCGGCGATGTCATGGTGATGAACGAAGCCGTGCATGATACAGCTGATGGTAAGCGCCTGCTGATCATTCACGGCGATGCCTTCGACGGCATCGTGCGCTATGCGCCATGGCTCGCAAAACTCGGCGATTCGGCCTACACATTGGCCCTGCTGGTCAATCACTGGTTCAATCGTGCCCGCCTTACTTTTGGCTATCCCTACTGGTCGCTCTCGGCCTGGTTGAAGTCACAAGTCAAGGATGCTGTGAAATTCATTGGTGATTTCGAGAGCACCGTGGTGGCAGAAGCCAAGCGCCGTGGCTTCGACGGGGTGGTATGCGGTCACATCCATCAAGCGGCACTAAAACAGATCGACGGTGCCATCTATGCTAATGATGGCGATTGGGTCGAAAGCTGCACCGCTCTGGTGGAGCATGGCGATGGCCGGCTGGAGATTATTCAATGGGCCAAGCAAAACCAGCTCCCCATGTTGCTCTCCAAGAACTTGGCCCCAATCTCCAAAGCATAAGGTCTGGGTCATGGCAAGGTGATCCTAAGCCAATTCCACGATGAACTGACAAGGACCAATGATCAGTTAAGTGACGGGCCAGTGGTATGTGG
>CAYOYT010000244.1:0-3667 GCA_964408245.1 uncultured Dongia sp.
GCCGATGAAATGCTTGAGACCGGTCACGACGTTATCGTCAACAGTTGTGACGCCATCCCCGGAGACAGCGGCGGCCCCATCATCCTCAGCGATGGCGAACGGCATTATGTCGTGGGCGTTGTGACCAATTTCTGGGGCGCCCATGGTGGCAAGGACTTTTCCAGCTTTGGCCCGTCTTCAGTCTATTTCGCCGATAAATTGGGAGCCGATACAGCGGCGACATTAACGCAATAACGATGTGGCCGGCGTTGTCGATAGCCAGCCCGCACCGAGTTGTTCTTGTCTTTATCGTTGCACTGCTGGCTGGCTGTGCAGAACGTGTGACGCCATGAACTTCCACTCTGTCCCCAGCAGCAGCGATGCCCTGGACAGCCGCCATCGGCCAGCTCGAGATCGCAAACGCCCAGCCTTGCACGGCGATCCTTGTGACGCCTACCGTCATTCTCACAGCATCGCATTGTCTGCACCAAGGTGCCAAAGCGATATCACCAGCTGAGCTCCGTTTTTTGCCAAATTATGGTACTCGACCAGATATTCCCTCTGCCGATGGGGTTGCTTTGCGCGCTCAAGGTGGGGCCATTCAAGAATGGCATCTATCCCGTCCTGAGCAGGTCGCAGCAGATTGGGCGCTGGTGGACATCGCCCCCGCAATTACCAATGTGGCGCCCATCCCGTTGGCTGAGCTCAATACCGATCAAATCCTGGCACGGATTGCCTCGGGCGACCGACTCTTCACTGCTGGTTATGGCTATGGCGGCATGGCGTCTTTGAAACAGCATGGAAAATGCGAGATCGTTCTGCCCAAGAGTGTCAGTTCGATCTATAGCAATGGTGTTCTGATCACCACCTGCATCATCCGTGTGGGTGACAGTGGCGGCCCTGTTGCCCTACTGGATTCGGCCGGGAAGCCCCGCTTGGTCGGCATCTTTGCTGGCTTTGGACTCAATGCGCAGATGGGCCTGTCTTTCGCGGTAAATGCCGATCGAGTGACGCCTCATCTAGGAACTGGCCCGATAAGCCTATTGGACCTAAATTGACAGTCTGATTTTGCCTGTATACAGCTTCCGAGACCGCCGATCGTTAGGGGGACAGACGTGCCACGCAATCCTCGTTACAATATTCTGTTCGAGCCTGTGAAGATCGGTCCGGTGTTGGCGAAAAACCGATTTTATCAAGTGCCGCATTGCACCGGCATGGGCTATGACCTGCCGCATTCTGTCTCTCGCCTGCGCGAATTGAAGGGCGAGGGCGGCTGGGGTGTCATCAACACCGAATATTGTTCGATGCATTGGTCCTCGGAAGATGCGCCTTATCGCCTTTGCGCGCTTTGGGATGAAAACGATATCAAAACTCAGTCACTCACGACGGAGAAGATCAAGCGCTATGGTGCGCTTGCCGGTGTCGAGTTGTGGCATGGCGGTAATCACAGCCCCAACCGCTGGAGCCGCGAGACGCCACTATCGCCCTCGGGCTCGACCCAGCATGCGGTTTTTCCGATGCAGACCCGCGCCATGGACAAGGAAGACATCCGCAACCTGCGGCGCTGGCAAGTACAGGCAGCCAAACGGGCCAAACGCGCCGGTTTTGACATTGTCTATGTCTATGCTGGTCACGGCTATCTTCCGTTCCAGTTCATCACCAAACGCTGGAACCAGCGTACCGATGAATATGGCGGCCCGATCGAGAACCGAGCGCGCCTGCTTAAGGAGATGATCGAGGAGACCAAGGATGCCATCGGCGATACCTGTGCGGTTGCGGTGCGCCTGGCCGTTGACGAGCTGAGGGGACCGAATGGCGTGCAAGCGGCCGAGGAGGGCGAGGCAGTGATCTCATTGCTTGCCGAGCTGCCAGATCTCTGGGACGTCAATATATCGTACGTCGAAAATGATTCCATGTCCTCACGGTTCGGACCGGAGGCGCATCAGGAGAAATTTACCGGCTTCGTAAAAGGGCTCACGACCAAGCCCGTGGTTGGTGTCGGCCGCTTCACCTCACCCGATACGATGGTTGATCAGGTCAAGCGCGGCGTTCTTGATTTCATCGGCGCTGCGCGTCCTTCCATCGCCGATCCCTTCATCCCAAAGAAGATCGATGACGGGAATGAGGAAGATATTCGCGAATGCATTGGCTGCAATATCTGCCGAGCGCAGAACAACAGCGGCGTACCGATCCGTTGCACTCAGAACCCAACCATGGGTGAAGAGTACCGGCGCGGTTGGCACCCGGAGATCATGAATCCAAAGAAAGGCTATGCGGATGATCCGATCCTTGTTGTCGGTGCTGGTCCCGCTGGTCTCGAATGCGCCATGTCGTTGGCCAAGCGCGGCTATGATGTGGCACTTGCCGATGCGTCGCGCGAACTCGGCGGCCGCCTGAATTTTGAGCCACAGCTGCCGACACTATCGGCCTGGGCGCGCGTGCGCGACTATCGCCTGGGCCAAATCGCCAAGCTCTCCAATATCGAGATTTTTCGAGAGAGCCCGATGGACAAGCAAGCGCTGTTCGAGAGCGGCTACAAGCATATCGTCCTTGCGACGGGTGCCAATTGGCGGAAGGACGGCATCGGTCACAACAATTACGTCGCCTTGCCGGGGACAGATGCCGCCAATGTGGTGACACCTGATGACATCATGCGCGGGCGCCAAATCAGCGGTGACGTCATCATTTATGATGACGATCAATATTACATGGCAGTCGTCATTGCCGAGAAGCTGGTCACAGCCGGCTGCAAAGTCACCTTCGTGACGCCTGGTCTCGATGTCGCGAGCTGGTCACTTTATACCGACGAGCAGTTCAAGGTACAAGTCAAGCTGATGAAGATGGATGTGAAGCTTGTGCTGACCCATCGCCTTGCGGCCTGGAATGGGGATCATGGCATTTTCGCGTGCAATTATACGGGAAATGATATGCGCATCGGAGCGGCGACGCTGGTCAGCGTGACGGCGCGCTTGTCCAATGACGCGCTCTATCTCGATCTCAAAGCCGATGAGATGGCGCGCCGAGAGGCTGGCATTATCACTTTGAAAAACATTGGTGATGCCGATGTACCGGGCGCCATCGTGCATGCGGTCTATGCCGGCCACAAGGCGGCGCGAGAATTCGGCGAGGTAATCGATCCGGATCAATTCCCGTTCAAGCGGGAACTCGTCTTCGTGAAATAGGAAGAAGCAATGACGCGGGATGCGAGGCGGCGTGAGCGGCGAGTTGTGACGAGTGGCCCACGTCAGTTGCCCTTCGCCAATTTGGTCAATCGTTATCCGCCAATCTCGCTCCTCTCGGTTGATGAAGTAGAATCAATTCACCGAGCTTCCTTGCGGCTCCTGGCTGAGATCGGCATGGAAGTCCTGCATGAAGAGAGCCGATTGCTACTCAAATCCGCCGGTGCCAGCGTCGATGAGAGCTCGCTACGCGTTCGTTTCGATCCCGCGATGGTCGAGGAAAAGATCCAGACCGTGCCGTCCACCTTCACGCTTCAGGCACGCAATCCCGCGAAGAACCTTAGGGTTGGCAACGGCAATCTTATTTTCGCTTCAACCGGTGGTCCGGCCTTTGCCCATGACATCGAGCGCGGGCGTCGTGCCGGCAATTATCAGGACATGTGCGATTACATCAAGGTCGTGCAAAGCTTGAATATTATTCATCAGGAAGGCGGCTGCCCGTGCGAGCC
>CAYOYT010000244.1:3677-4625 GCA_964408245.1 uncultured Dongia sp.
ACTGACTTACCTGCGGATTCACGCCATCTCGATTTCTATCTTGCAGCCATCCGCTACTGCGACAAGAACTGGCAATGCTGGGCGTTGGGTGGGTATCGTGTCGAGGATGCAATAGAAATGCTTTGCCTCGCACTCGGTCAATCGCGGGAAGAGCTAAGGAAAAATCCAGCGACGCTCACGGTCGTTAATTCCAACTCACCCTTGCGCTTGGATATTCCCATGGGCGAGGGGCTGTGTGCCATGGCGCGCGCTGGACAGCCGGTGGCGATGACACCCTTCACCTTGTCCGGTGCCATGAGCCCAGTGACAATTGCCGGTGCTTTAGCGCAACAAAATGCCGAAGCGCTGGGGCTCGTTGCGCTATCGCAGATCGTTTCACCCGGTGCCCCTGTTCTTTACGGTGGCTTTACCTCAAATGTTGACATGCGCACGGGCGCACCGGCCTTCGGCACTCCGGAATACGCCAAGGCTCAGATTGCCTCTGGCCAGCTCGCGCGGCGCTACAACATTCCTTTCCGCTCCTCCAATGTCACGGCCTCAAATTGTGTGGATGTTCAGGCGGCGTATGAAAGTGGCATGTCGCTATGGAGCACGATCATGGGCGGCGTGCATCTCATCGAGCACGCCGCTGGTTGGCTGGAAGGTGGGCTTACGGCTTCGTTCGAAAAGTTGATCCTCGATGCCGAGATGCTGCAATTGATGACGAGCTTCCTAGATCCCCTGAAGATCGATGAAGACACTCTCGCTTTCGATGCCATGCAAGAAGTCGGGCCAGGTGGCCATTTCTTTGGCGCAAAGCATACGCTAGCGCGTTTTGATCACGCTTTTTACGAGCCGATGTTGTCTGACTGGCGGAATTTCGAAACCTGGTCCGAGACCGGCGCCAAAACCGGCACCGAGCGAGCTCATACGATCTGGAAGGAATTGCTGCGCAGCTATGAAGAGCCG
>CAYOYT010000245.1:0-4615 GCA_964408245.1 uncultured Dongia sp.
GTCAATCAAGTCATCATGATGACACTCAACATGGTTATCATCGCCTCTATGATCGGTGCTGGCGGTCTTGGTTACGACGTCTTACTGGCCTTGCGTCAAGGCGATATTGGTCGCGGTGCCGTTGCGGGTCTCGCGATCGTGGCGATAGCGATCAGTTTGGATCGTATCAGCCAGGCCGCAGCCGTGCGCCAGTCACAACCTGCGGCGGTGCGTGAGACTTTTGCGCGTCGACATCCTTATTTTGTTGCTGGGCTCGCTTGGCTCGCTTTGACGACAGCAATCGGCCTAGTCGTCCCGGGCTTTTCCGACTTCCCCAAATTCCTGACACTGACATTGGGCGATTCCCTCAATGACATCGTGAAGTGGATCAACATCAATTTCTTCGATTTGATCGAGGCCGTTCGTACGTGGTTACTGCTCAATGTGATGAACCCGGTCAAACAGGGCTTGCTCGCGGCACCTTGGATCGCCATTTTGGGCGGTCTCACTTTGGCTGGGTATCAGCTAGGCGGCCGCAAGCTGGCGCTGTTGGTGTTTCTTCTGATCGCTTTCGTTCTGGTTGTGGGTCAATGGGAAAAGGCCATGATCTCAGTCTATCTTTGTGCGATCTCTGCCGTGATTGCCGCCCTCATCGGCATTCCCATCGGCGCTTGGGCATCCCGTAGCGATTGGGGTAACCGTATCGCGACCGTCGCAGTTGATACGCTGCAAACATTGCCAACCTTCGTTTATCTCATTCCTGTGGTGATGCTCTTCCGCGTTGGCGATGTGACAGCCATGATCGCCATCGTGGCGTTCGCAGTGACTCCGGCCATTCGCTATACGGCTCATGGTCTGCGCAATGTCTCACCGCAGGTGATCGAAGCGGCAAGGGCCATGGGGTCCACGCCACGCCAGATCTTGTGGCGCGTGCAAGTGCCGCTGGCATTGCCGGAGATCATGCTTGGCATTAACCAAGTTATCCTTCTTTCCTTGAGCATGCTTGTTATTACGGCGCTGGTCGGGACGCGCGATCTCGGTCAGGAAGTCTACATCGCCCTTACCAAAGCGGATCCAGGACGTGGTATTGTCGCTGGGCTTTGTGTCGCATTCCTTGGCATCGTTCTCGACCGACTTGCCGCTGGTGGTGCCAAACGAGCGCGTCGACGGCTTGGCCTTCTAGACGTCGACGCCCAGCATTGAGGGGCAAAAAACATGGCAAAGAACATTGAATCACTTAGTGATCTCAGGCTCAACAACCGGCAGGCGCGCATCATGGAAGTGTTGCGACGAGATCAGCTACTTGCCGTGACGCAGCTTGCTGAGGCCCTGGATGTTTCCGGCGAGACAATCCGACGCGATTTGCGTCTGCTCTCGGCCAAGGGATTGGTTGAAAAAAGCCATGGTAATGTGCGCTGGCGAGATCGCAGCGAGGAACAGCCGCTGCAACGCCGCATGCTGGATAACATGGCGGCCAAGCAAGCGATTGCTGCGGCCATCGCTAACGAGATCAGTGATGGAGAGTCTGTCTTTCTGGATACGGGCTCGACGAACACGTATGTTGCGCAGGCCTTAAAAGGCCGCCGTCATCTCACCGTCCTCACCAATTCGGCGTCAATTGCACAGACTCTCAGCGCGGGCCAGGGCAACAAGGTATATCTTGCGGGCGGTGAATTGCGGGCCGATGACGGTGCTGCCTTCGGTCCGGCGGCGATCGTGTTTCTGCAGCAGTTTATGGTCAAGACGGCGATCATCAGTGCCTCGGGCCTTGATGTAAATCTGGGTGTTATGGACGATTACCTTTGCGAGGCGGAAGTATCTCGCTCGCTGATTGGCCATGCTGAACGATTGATCGTCGGCGCGGATCACAGCAAATTCGGCCGCCGTTGTCTGGTAGCTGCCGTCGGCTTTGATGCCGTCGATCTGCTGATTACCGATCAGCAGCCCGCTGGGTTACTTGCCGAATCGCTGGAGCGAAACGACGTTGAAATTCTGGTCGTCGATCCTTCTGCCTAAAACCCACCCCTATCTATTATAAGCACGGAGTCTTGAGAGACGATGAGCGGGCGTCAACACGCGGAAATTCTGATCATCGGTGCCGGCATCATTGGTTGTTCGATTGCCTATCATCTGACCCGCATGGGCAAGAAGGATGTCGTCATCCTGGAAAAAAGCGGCATCACGCATGGTGCGACTTGGCACGCGGCGGGCCTGGTGGGTCAGCTCCGCTCCTCGCGCAACGTCACACGCATGCTGCGACACTCGGTTGAGCTCTACGACAAGCTCGAGGCCGAGACCGGCATGGCGATCGACTGGAAGAAATATGGCAGCCTGCGTCTGGCTTGCTCGACCGAACGCGAGATGGAGAATAAGCGCTCCCTGACCATGGCCAAGAGTTTCGGCCTGGAAATGCAAGAACTTTCACCGAAGGACGCGCAGGACCTTTTTCCGATCATGAGCACGGAGGACGTACGCTCTGCGGTCTATATCCCCTCTGATGGTTATATCGATCCAGCGGGCGTGTGCCAGGCACTGGCCAAAGGTGCCAAGGATAAAGGTGCGCGCATCATCATCGGTGAGCGCGTTACTGGCATGACGGTCGAGAATCGCCGCGTCAGCTTGGTGAAGACAGATAAAGGCGAATGGACCTGCGATATCGTTGTCAATTGCGCCGGCATGTGGGGCTATGAAGTCGGTGCGCTTGCCGGGGTGCGTATTCCGAGCTTCGCGGTCGAGCACCAATATCTCATCACAGATCCGCTGCCGGATGTGCCGAAGAAAATGCCCACGATGCGTGATCCGGATCATCTTGTTTACTACAAGCCTGAGGTACGCGGTCTCGTGATCGGGGGATACGAGCCCAACACATTGCCTTTTGCCCCAGACGGCATTCCAAGGCATTTTGCGCAGGAACTTCTGCCTGGCAATTTCGAGCGTTTTGAGATGCTGGCGAAGCTTGGTGGCAAGCGTACTCCGATCATCAACACGGTGGGGGTGCGCGAACTCATTAACGGTCCGATTCCGTATTCTGCGGACTCCGATTTCGTTATGGGCAAAGCCCCGGAGCTCGATAATTTCTTTGTTTCAGCTGGGTTTCTTTACGGTATAGCGGCTGGCGGCGGCGCCGGACGGATGATGGCGGAATGGATTGCCGATGGTTCGCCCAGTCTCAATCTCTGGCCGCTGGATGTGCGGCGCTTCAATTTCCATCACAATACGCGCCACTTCATGTATCCGCGCGCTGTCGAGCTTTACGGCCATCATTACAAGCTGCATCGCCCTGGCGATGAACATGAGACGATGCGCGGCATTCGCCGCTCGCCGCTCTACGACACGCTAAAGGCGCGGGGCGCTGTCTTCGGGTCGCGCGGCGGTTGGGAGCGGCCAAACTGGTTTGCGCCCACCGGCGTTAAAGCGGTGGATGAACCGGCCTTTGACCGTGCCCAGACTAACTGGTTCGCTCATGTGGCAGTGGAGCACAAGCAGGTTCGCGAAGGTGTGGCGCTGATCGATCAAACGTCGTTTGCCAAATATGAGGTTATCGGTTCGGGGGCCTTGGCGGCGCTCCAGAAGCTTGCCGTTTCCGACATGAACAAGCCCGTCGGCAGCACGATCTACACCCAGCTCTGCAATCCAAAAGGTGGAATCGAGTGCGATCTGACGTTCTCGCGGATTGGTGCGGATCGTTTTTATTTCGTGACTGGCAGTGCGTTCGGCTTGCATGATCGACAATGGATCGAAAGCCATCTGCCGCGTGATGGATCAGTACAGATCGTCGATATGACGTCGGCCCGCGCTGTTCTTAACATCTGCGGACCTAAGTCCCGCGATGTTTTGGCCGGCGTCACCGAAGAGGATGTGTCAAATGCGGCCTTTCCGTTTTCGACCTGCCGGTGGCTCACAATCGGGGCGGCCCCCGTCCTTGCAATCCGTATTGGTTATGTAGGTGAACTAGGGTGGGAATTACATGTGCCAACCGAATACGCGGCACATGTCTATGACGTTTTGCGCACGGTCGGTGATAAGTTCTGCATCGTCGATGTCGGCTACCGAGCGATTGATTCTCTGCGCATGGAAAAAGGCTATCTCTATTGGTCGTCGGATATCACGCCAGATTACTCATCTTATGAGGCTGGTCTCGGTTTCCGTGTCAATCTGAAGAAAGGCGATTTCATTGGGCGCGACGTGTTAGCAAAACAGAAAGAGGCAGGCGTCAAGCAGAAGCTCTGCACCTTTGTGCTGGATAAACCATTACCGCTTTATGGCGGAGAAGCCGTGATCCACGACGGCAAAGTCGTCGGTGTTACCACCAGTGGCAATTTCAGTTACACGCTTGGCAAATCGATCGCTTATGCCTATTTGCCGACGGAACTTAGCGAAGCGCAGAACTTCACATTGGAATCATTCACCGAGCAATCGCCGGCGACGCGGCATGATGGGCCGCTTTATGACCCGAGAAACGAGCGATTGAAGGGGTAGCGGGGGGATTGCATGCAGGACGAGAAAATTATCCAGGACGCCATGCGGCGCATTCCGATGCTGGCCGGTCTTGGGACAAGTGACGTAAGCGCGGAGCGTCTTGGCGGTCTTACCAATCGCAATTATCTTTTGGTAACACCTAAGGGAAAATTCGTCC
>CAYOYT010000246.1:0-4583 GCA_964408245.1 uncultured Dongia sp.
TAGGCCGTGTCGGCGTTGAACAACGTCACCTTGCAGCCCTTGCCGGTAACTGGGGTGTGGTAGACGGCAACGCCAGCACTATCCGGGCCGCGATCGGTCATGCCAATCAGCATGGTTTCAAGATGCTTGCCGAGAGCTGGTTGCAGGACCGGGTTTTTGAGGAATAAGCCAACGATACCGCACATGCGAATATCTCCCTTGGAGAGACCAAGAATGCGGTTGTCGGAACCGCGCTAACTCAAACATAACCCGCAACCAGAACCTGTCAAGAATAGTGAAACTTTTTTAACTGGTAGGAAACCCAATTTTTGACACTGGATGCCCGGGTCAAGCCAGGACATGACAAATGATCCAGGAATACATGTCGGCCGCTACCTCAGTCGTTATCGCGCGCATACGTGATGACAGAGAGGAAACGAATCGGCAGCTTGATCAGCTTCTCCGGTCCGTGAGGCACATCCGAGTCGAAATAGAGGCTGTCGCCAGGTCGCATGTGATAGAGTTTGTCGCCGTGCCGATACCCCACTTCTCCTTGCAAAATATAAAGAAATTCCACCCCGTCATGCTGGAAGATAGGGAAGACGTCTGAGTTTTCGGTGAGTGTCACCAGATAAGGCTCGACTGCGATACCTCGGCTGAAACCATGTCCCAGCAACTGGTACTGATGCCCAGCACGGGTGCCACGCCGTTCGATGGGAAGCCCCTGGCCAGCTTGGACGAAGGTCGCTGATCGCTCTTCCTCAAAGCCGCGGAAAAAGGACGTCACCGGAACCTGCAATGCTTTCGAAAGCTCGTGCAGCGTTGCGAGTGAGGGCGACGTCTGGCCGTTCTCGATCTTTGAGAGCATGCCGGCGGACATACCTGAAGCTTGCGAGAGTTGCACCACAGTCATGTTAAGCTGATGACGGAAGCTTCGGACCTCACGGCCAATAGCCGCTTCGAGCGAACGACCTTTGTCGCTGACATGATGCGGATCCTGCTGCAATGCAGCGACCTTCTTCACCTGTCGCGGTGTCAGCTTTTCCGGCGCACCGGAAATCAATGCCGTAGATTTGCCGCGCTGACTTGCATCGCGCTTACCTGGCTTCTCCCTGCGTTTCGCGCTGGCGTCACGCTCGCTGCGCTTCCCGGCCATAATCAAATCTCGCTAAATATTGCCCCACCATCGACTTAATCAGTCGATGCCGCAGCATAGCGGCAGAAAACGACCCCGTCATGCCTCCAAAAGCCTTGCGTCCAGCAATCGCGCTTCCAGAAGCTGGGGCTGAATGTCACGCCGCCTGCCGATCCTGGCGCGGGCTCACGGAAAATTGCCGACGTTAGGCTTTCGCGAAATGCGAGAGAGAAACAAAACCGCAGGCAATGGCAATCTCGGCAACCGACAGCTGCGTCTGGCGCAACATGCGTCGTGCCCGCTGCAGGCGCAGCTGGACATGAAACTTGGCTGGCGTGCAGCCTAAATAGCGCTTGGACAGGCGTTCGAGTTGGCGCTGGCTAACGCCGAGTTCGCCTGCCAGCTTGGCCGGCGAGACAGGTTCTTCGACCGCCTCCTCCATCCGCTGCACAGCTTTCTGCACAACGACATTACGCACAGTCGCACCGAGCAAAACCTGCCGTTGGCCTTCGGTGGCGCAGCGGATACCGCCATGAAGGAATTGATCGGCGATCTGGCGCGCGAGCTCCCGACCGTGATGGCATTGGATCAGTTCCAACATCATGTCGAGTGCAGCCGTCGCACCAGCGCAGGTGAGGATGCGGCCATCGCGCGCTGGCTCGACACCGAGGCGAAGGACATCAACGCAAATCCCGGCACCGAGATGATGGCCAGTCGAAATGGTGTCGACCCAATCGTGCGAGCAGCGGCAAAATCAACGATCTCGCGCTTACTCATTGCTCCAGATCACGCAGAGCGATGAGGCCCACTGGCATGATACCGAATTCCTGGCCGGCATCCATGAGGCACGGCCATAGATATTCGGTGGAAGCGATATCTGCCAGCACGTGATAGGCCGCGTGCGCTCGCCCATTCCTCCCCTTGCGATCGGCGCGGATGATAATGGCATTCATCTTTGCAACCGACGTCTGGGCGATCTGCCCATCGACAAAGCGGTCGCGGCGCAGATCAACACTGCAAATCTTCGAGAACATCTCAGGCGCAAATTCACCCGTCAGCATGAACCAGCCGTGGCTATCCTGGCGCGGCACGGGGTATCCTTGCTGCGGCCGTGGCGCGATTTCCGCCCATTTCCAAGCCGTGTTCAAGCGCTGCACCAGCGCACCGGATCCCACGAGGCTGTCGAGCAGAAAAGTCTCGGTGGGCGCCAGTCGGGCAGCCATCTCCCCTTCGGATTGCACATAGGCGACGTTGCTGTCAGGACCGATATGGAGCCCCTGCGCCATCAGCCATTCCACCGCGCCGCGCCCCTTAAATCCGGCATGGGGCAAGACCGAGAGATCGGCCAGTGCCAGTTGCCGCGTGCTCGCCAGCTCCGCCTCGCGCGTTGCACCGAAAGTCATCGGCACGGCACCGCCATTCACGTCGCCGAATTGAGCGCCGAGTTTTGCCAGCTCGCGATAGATGAAAGTGCGGCGCTTGAGACTCGCGGGATTGATCGCGTTCATCTCACATCTCCTGCCGCTTATTCTCGGGATCATAGAACGGATACTTAGTCACGACACCCGTGATGCACCGCCCATCCTGCCCTTTGATCGTGAATTCGGTGCCAAATGCTGAATCGTCGCCATGCACATAGGCAAGGCCCACGACCTTGCCAACGCTCGGCGATTTTACCGCCGAAGTGACGCGCCCCACGATCTCCTCGCCCTTGAGCACCAAATGACATTCCTCAGGGCAAGGGTCGACATCGCTTTTCAGCGTAAAGCCGACCAGTTTGCGCAGCAGTTTCGATTTCGCCATGATCTCGGTCGAGCGGGCGCCGACACAGAAGGGCTTAGCCTTGGCAAGTGCCCAAGCCATGTCGGCTTCCCACACATTGGTGAGGCCGTCGGTATCCTGACCGACGATGATATGGCCCTTTTCGAGACGCAACACGCGCTGCGCTTCGACGCCGAAGGCACGGATACTTTCAGGCGCGCCCGCTTCCGTCAGCGCGTCCCACAAGGCCTCACCGTAACGTGCCGGCACATGGATTTCATAACCTAGCTCGCCAACAAAGCCGACGCGCATCAGGCGCGCTGGGATACCGGCAACAGTGCCCATCTTCACACCCATATAGGGAAAGCTTTGGGCTGAGAGGTCAATATCGGCGCAGACCTTTTGTAATACGGCCCGCGCCTTGGGACCAGCAATATTGACACCGCATAAAGCCGCCGTGACATTTGCGACATCGACATCGAGCCGCCATTGCGCGTTCCAGAACAGCATCTGGCGATAGACCGTGTCGACACCGCCGTTTGTTGCCGTCACGTAAAAATGTTCGTCATGGAACCGGCAGGCAACGCCATCATCGATGATGACGCCGGAATTGTCAGTCATCAGCACATAGCGAGAGCGACCGACCGGTTGCTTGGCATAGCTGAAGGTGTATATGCGGTTGAGGAATTCCGCCGCATCGGGTCCGCGCACATCGAGACCACCCAAAGTCGAGACATCGATAAGGCCAACATTATTGCGAACCGCCGTCACTTCGGCGTCGATAGCCATGCTACGGTCAGTTTTAGCGCCATAATAGCCTGGCCGCCACCAGATGCCCGCGGGCATCATCTGCGCGCCCAGTTCTAGGTGACGGTGATGCATCGCCGTACGCCGCTCCGGGTCAAACACGCGGCCGGCCAAATGACCGAATTTCTCTGGGGTGTAAGGCGGGCGCTGCGTTGTAACACTCATGTCAGCGATATCGGCGCCAGTCTGGCGTGAAACGATGCGCACGGACGTGACGGCGGAATGGCGCCCCTGGCTCGGCCCCATCCCGACAGTCGAATAGCGCTTTAGCAATTCGACATTGTCATAACCGTCGGCAATGCCGTTGACGAGGTCGTGGTATTTGAGATCCTCATCGAAATCGACGAAGTCGAAACCTCGCGCATGCGGGAAAATCGGCCAAGGATGTGTGCGCCCGACATTACCCTTCTCTGTGACCGGCGCCGGCATGGCAGCGACGTTGAGGCCAGCATCCGTCGCGGCCGCCAACCCCGCGCGCTTACCGTCGGCAATGACAGTGGCGAGATCATAGACATTGTTGACCGAGCCGGCCGCGTGAACTTTCACCGGCAATTCCATCGGCTGGAACATGTTCGATTGGTGGCAATAGCCGAATTTGGCGCCGGCATGATGCAACAGTTGTCCGGCCGGACTGAAGCCCACCGACATAAGGATGAGATCGCACGCGACTGATTTGCCGCCGACGCCAAGCTTACCTTCGCCGATGATCGGCGAGAGATCTGCGCCCGAGATATGCGTCTTGCTGGCATACAGCGCTTCGCTGATCGCATAGCCCGCGAGAATGTCGACACCTCGTGCTTCAATAGTGGTGACCAGGGGTGTGACCGGGACCTTTTGTCGCAGATCAGCGATTGCCGCAACCGTCACGCCGGCATCGATCAGATCGAGTGCCGTGCCATAG
>CAYOYT010000247.1:0-256 GCA_964408245.1 uncultured Dongia sp.
TTTCCGACAAGCCTATGACGTATGAAGTCCCATAAGGTTCGAATCACACGAGCGAACCGTGAGTTAGAAATAAAAGTCGCGAGTTGTGGGGGGAGTAAATTAGCGATATTCGCCAGCTTTTTTTAAGCGCGGGGAGCGGTTAGCGTTAAAATACGGGCCCGGACCTAGCGCTCTGAAGGATAATATTCCTTCCAAAAACTCTTCACACGTCGAATGAGCTTCGATACTAAGGGGCTGACTTAAAACGTCTTAGTTT
>CAYOYT010000247.1:266-4559 GCA_964408245.1 uncultured Dongia sp.
GGCTAATAGAGCGCGTATCCCAGGAACCCGTTCCGGGCGCGGCCGGCATAGCACAGTGGTAGTGCAGCGGTTTTGTAAACCGAAGGTCGGGGGTTCAAATCCCTCTGCCGGCACCATTTTCTCGTAAAGACCTCCGTCGGCCTTTAGGCTCAAATATGTAAGGCGTCAGCGGCGAGCAACGCGCCACAGCATCGGCAGCAAAGCGCAAGCGAGTGCGATCTTCACACCCTCCGCCGGCAGGAACGGTACCACGCCCACATTCACTGCCTGCTCGAAGCCGATCTTTGTCGCGAGCCATCCCGCACCCATTGCCAACATAATGGCATCGCCAATAAGAAAGGCGATGAGCGTTGTCAGGAGCGACCGGCCATGACCACGATCTGCAAGCCATCCTGTTACCGTTGCAGCCACTAGAAAGCCCACAAGATAGCCGGCAGTCGGTCCGGCAAGACCAGCGGCGTTGGCAAACACCGGCAATCCAATCGTCCCTTCGATGAGATAGGCGACCACCGTCGCCGCCGCCAACTGGGCGCCGAAGGCGGCGCCAATCATCAACACCACGAAAGTTTGCATGGTCATCGGTACTGGCCAGAACGGCACCTGTACGTGCGCCGAAATAGCCAAAGCAAGTGTTCCCAGCAAAATGGCAACAACACGCTGCGTGCGGCTGACGGAAAGACCAGACCAGAAGGTTTCGGCAAGTGTCGCGTTCATGGGCAAGGGATCCTGCATTGAAAAAAGGCCAAACCGCCGCCAAAGCAAAACGGTGCTAAAAGCGGTTATATCCGCAAATTTTTCCCAATGCCAGAACTAGACCCAATAGGCTTACCTAGACAATAGGTTTACTCACTAGGCCTTTTGCATGCGACGGCTGCATTGCCGCGGCACGAATAAGATCAGAAACTGAAACCCAGGGTGGTATTGATGATGCCTTCATCGCCATCCTGGTTGAATGGCATATCGTAGGCGAGCTTGGCCATAAATCGGCCTGCTGTGAAACCGATTTCCGGACCACCGACGAAGTCGTCATGAATACCGGCTCCATAAAGGTAGCCAATATTGCCACCAATATGTGACCTGAAGGTATCGTCACCGAAAGTTAAGTCGAGGCTAGCAACCGAGCGACCACCAAAACCGTTGTTCGGCGTATCGAAATGATAAAACCCAGCCTGCTCAACACCTGCCGATAACCATGACGTCATGGGCACATCAACGGCGAAGTTTAGCCCGGCAAGATGGCTCGTATTTCCAGCCTCGTCTTCCAGGTTGTAGCCATAATAAGGTCCAATGCTGAAGTTCCATTTGGCCATTTCTTTTTTTGCTGGCATAGGAGCCGGCGCAGGGGCTGGCGTCGGAGCGGGCGTAGGTGCTGCCTCTGCAACAGGAGCTTGTGGTTGGTAGATTGTTATACCGACGCGGCGATTTCCGGCTTCAGCAACTCCATCAGCCGTCGGGACAGCTGGGTCATTTCGCCCAACGCCTCACCTGTTACGGCAGCCGCCGAGACACCTAAGCGAACAAGCTCGCTGGCAACGGCCTGCTCACGGCGCTCCGACAGTGCTTGGTTATAGGATGAGCTGCCAGATGTATCAGTGTGGCCCCGCACCGAAATGCGCGCCGATCCGGTGCGCTTGAATTCCTGCGCGGCGGCAGCAATAACCGATTGGGCCTCGGCGCCTAATGTCGATTTGTCGAGCGGAAAATAGACGATGTAATTACCGGCCTGAGACGTCTGCGCCGTTGATAGCGTGTAGTCCTGCGCCATCGCCATGCCGGTCGATGCCAGCAACCCGCTGAACGACAGTACTATAATGTGTTTCATCTCATCGCACCTGCTGTTGCCGCCGCCAGAAGTGAATTCGGGCATTACTTCAACAACAATAACCGCGCATTGCCTGGATCGTTCCGCGAACAGTGAACATCATTATGCAAGGGAGATTAAGGAATAGAAATCCGGATAAATCGGCACTTCGGTTTCGATTGCTCTGTGATGAAAACGCCTGCTGGTGCAGGCCGGCGGGAGATCTAATTACTATCAAAAATACTGGAAGCCGAAAGGCTAGTTGATATCATTCTCGCTGATCAACCCAGCCGCATTGCTAATAACGACAAGATAGTCACCCGTCGATTTAAGAGAAATGACACCGTTCTGGCCGATGTTCTGTATATTCAACTGGCTATAGGTATGGCCATCAAATTGCAGATGATCAAAACCATCGTGTAAATCTACGGTAACGTCGCACGCAGCGAAGTTGTTAGTTTTTTCTGGAGCAGAGAAAACAAAGTTGTCGGACCCTGCGTTACCGAAAAGGACATCATTACCGTCTTCTCCTTTCGCAACGTCATTGCTATCGTCGCCCTAAATCCAGTCTCTCGCCAAACCACTTGAAATTACATCATCTCCGTTGCCACTGCAGCGTAGGTGTTTTCGGGACCGGAACGGGTTGGCCAGACGTGATCGTCGTGACGATCATAGCGACGTTGAACATAAGCGTGGGCTGCAGATCATTCGCCAAGCACGCAAATAACCACGTCCAGCCTTATTCATTTTTTGATAGGCATGTTAATAGGCACTCTCTCGCCCTCTACTGAGATATCAGTCGACAAGACGGGAATAGCGTTGCTGAGAAGTCAGCCAGACGGCCAGCATATCTCATCCAAATCAATGAGATATTGAGAGGACTGGTGAGCCGGGCGGGGTTCGAACCCGCGACCCTCTGATTAAAAGTCAGATGCTCTACCGCTGAGCTACCGGCCCTCCATGCGGCGGCGATCAAATCCCATTATCCGCACGAAAAAGCAAGCGCCGCCTCTCTGCGCCGCTCGTCAAAATTAAATTATGCAAAAACAGACTGTTATCGGCCAGAGCTGAAAATCTTTTTTAGATACTCGTTGACCCGCGGTGAAACGAATTCATCGATTCGACCGCCCAGTCGTCCGATCTCTTTGATGAAACGCGATGAGATGAATTGCTGGCGCTCGGAGGCCATAAGGAAGACCGTCTCGACCTCTGGGTCAAGACGCGCATTCATCCCAGCCATTTGGAACTCGTATTCGAAATCCGAAACGGCCCGCAGACCGCGAATGATGAAGTGGGCTCCCATTTCCTCGACGAAGTGCATCAACAGATTGTCGAAAGCGCGGACCTCGAGCTTGCTGGGGTCAAGATTATTCCGGGGATCCGCAATTTCTGAATTCATCAGCGACACGCGTTCGTCGATAGTAAGCAGAGGGCCCTTACCCGCATTGGTCGAGACAGCGATGATCAGGCGGTCAGCCAGCAAGCAGGCTCGCCTGATGATGTCCATATGCCCATTGGTAACAGGGTCAAAAGTACCGGGATAAACCCCGATCCGCTTTGCACTGGCTGCCTCAGCCATTCCCCCCATCCCCCTCGACGTCATGATCTTGGCCATTCACGGCCTCAGGCGCCATCGCTTTCGAAGCATCCGCTTCGGGCGTTTCCCCGTTAGCATCTTCAGCGCCGTCAGCGCCTTCGGCATCCTCGCCATCGTCACCGATATCCGGCAAGTGAGCGACGGCTACGACCTGCTCGTCGTCAGCAACCTTGAAGACGGTGACGCCCTGAGTCTGGCGACGCGCCACGCGGATATCGTGGACCGGGCAGCGGATCAGCTGCCCACCATCGGTCACCAGCATGATCTGGTCACGTTCGGTCACTGGGAAGGAAGCCGCCACTGACCCGTTGCGCGCCGAGGTCTCGATATTAGCGATGCCTTGCCCACCACGACCGGTGACCCGGTATTCATAGGCCGACGTCCGCTTACCAAAGCCCTTGGCTGTGATAGTCAGAATGAGCTCATCCTTAGCTTCCAGCTCCGCAAGGCGATCAGGCGACAGCTGGACTGCCTCACTAGCGGGCGCCTCACCAGTCTCCCCCGATACTTCCTCGGTTTCGGCCCCGTCGCGACGCTTCTGAGCGGCATAGCGCAGATAGGCGTCGCGCTCTTCCGTCTCGACATCGATGTGGTTGAGCACCGACATCGACATAACGGTATCTCCGTTTTCCATTTTAATACCGCGGACACCAACAGAATCGCGGCCAGCAAAAACGCGCACATCTGTTACCGGGAAACGGATTGCTTTGCCGCTGCGGGCGGCGAGCAAGATATTGTTCTGATCGGTACAGACGGCGACGCCGATCAGGCGGTCGCCCTCATCCAGTTTCATGGCGATCTTGCCATTGGCCTTCACATCGACGAAATCACTCAGCTCGTTGCGGCGAACATAGCCAGTAGCTGTCGCGAACATTACATGGCTGTTGCGCCAAGT
>CAYOYT010000248.1:0-4536 GCA_964408245.1 uncultured Dongia sp.
GACAGTATGCGCTCGGACATCGCCATTAGGCTAGTTTACAATGGTCAGGACTGCATATTTCACATCAACTCGGTCGATATGAGTGACCCATATAATGCAAATATCCGGGAGCAAAGAAACTTTAATCGCGGCGTCGAAAATGCGCGTGCACTGTTTGAACAATACTTGCTTTACCAAAAGAAATTGGAAAAGCGCATCAGCAACAATACGCTGAGTCAGCGCAATGCACTTGCCATGATTCCAAAACCGACAACAAATGACGAGGCCGAGTTTCAGAAAATCCTGAAGAATTTTATGAAAAGACTAGATTGCGCCAGCATCATCGCAGAGTGTGAAAAGGGAGGAGGCTATTTGGACACACTGCCGCAGCCTGGGATGGGCGTGCAATGACGGCGCGCCAAATCTGCCATATCAGGCGCTTAGAGATCGGCTGCGTGATGGCGCATACCGATATGCTACGGGCCCTACGTGAAATCAAACAGGTATACCCGGACCTGCTTTTTTTTGCGCCGCAGCACTTTTATGATATCCCGGGACAGCTCGATCCCTTGAGGCGTGGGCATTACGGCGATCGACCGTCCAGAGATCTCACAACTTTTTATTCTGATTGTGAAAGCTGCTTTGAGGCTCTCCGAGATGAACAGGTCACCTTTCGGCGCGCGCCCGCCATCCGAATGGCAACGCGAGTGCCGTGGCCTGAGGAAATCGCGTCGAGTGACGCAATGAGTATGCGGGGTGGTAACAGGAGTGGACATGTTACCTTCTACGACGATAACCCTGTGCTGTGGCGGGAAAAAGGTCGGCTCGTTGACATGACAATTCCGGCCGTTGAGCCGCGAACTATTGTTTCAGTTGAAGCCAATAAAAACAGGCGTTTCCTGCATCCTCCACCACAGCTCCCAAATGAAAAGGCATATCTGCCTGAAAACTTCGGCGAGGCACGCGAGATCGACTCGCTCTGCCAATTTGCTGAAGCCTTCACTTGGTACAATGTCGATGATCCGGAAACGGCCACCTTCATGGCGGCCTTCAGGCGGCATTTCAACAAGCAGATCACGACACGTGGCGCGTGGTACGATCCGGCGACAGGTCGCTTTTTCGACCGAGATCGCGGCCAGTACAAGCACCATATTGGTCGCGACTTGCTGGCATGGCTATGTCATCATCCGGGCATCTATGATGGTGTCACTTGTCTTAATACCGACAATCCTGGCTTTGAGGGCCGTCTTGCGGCATACGGCCCGGCTCCGGATTTCAAAGCAGAAGTGTTCCTCGAAGCTGGCCTTTCCATCGACGATATCGATGGGCTGACAATCGAGGAACGTGACAGGTTGCTGCGTCGACATGAGAAGAAGACAAAGGCCGTTCGGCACGAGACAATCTAGACATAGGAATTCGCGCTCCCGCCCTGTCCAGCGCGCCCTCGTCGAGGATTGCGCGACAACATCCCAATATTCATCATACGTTGGTGTCATGCCCGCGTGCACTTTCTTGAGGAGCTGTTATGGCGGAGAAGACGTGGGACAAGTTTAGCGATGCGCGGATAGCGAAGTTGCATCCTAAAATCCGTGCGGATGCAGCAACGTTCATCAACACGGTGGAGACAAAGACCGGTATCAAGCTGCGCGTGACGCAGGGCTTTCGCAGTTTCAAGGAACAGAACGATCTTTACGCGCAGGGGCGCAGTAAGCCGGGGAAGATCGTGACCAATGCCAAGGGCGGCGAGAGCTATCATAATTATGGTCTGGCCATTGACGTGTGCGAGATCCGCGGGCGACAGGCGATTTGGGAATGCGATTGGAAGAGGATCGCGCCGATTGCGAAGGCGTTAGGCTGGGAATGGGGCGGCGACTGGACCACGTTTAAAGACCGGCCGCATTTTCAGAAGGCGTTCGGGAAATCGGAGAAGAAGCTGTTGACGCTTTACAACGCGCTGGGCTCCAGCGGGAAGTTTGTCGAGATCGGCTGAGGCCGGTGTCTTACGAAACAGGCGCGTGACGTGCGCGCCCTGTTCAAGTCGCAGGACTAACTTACACCATTATGACATTGCTTGATTTGACACCTCTGTGCAGAGTGATCGGGGTTTTTGCAACAGGGCGAGCATTTGAGCGTGCATCTTGGCGACATTTGATGGAAGCGGTAGGGATTCGGCGGTAAGCCTTGAAGGTGCAGGACCGGAAGCCATTGGTCCTGTGGTCTCACCGACGCATCAAGCACCAGCACATCCAGCACAGATACCTCTCTCGGCACGCGGGCCGTTGCCGGGCATCACCTGCCTGGTCCTGGGTGCTGCGATCTTTTCGCTGCAGGACGTCGTCATCAAGCTGATGAGCGGCGACGGTTATCCGCTGTCGCAAGTGCTGACCGTGCGCGGGTTCGTGGCGTGCGTGCCGCTGGCCTTGCTGCTGCATTTCGGTGGCGGCGGAGTGATGGCCCTCATCTCGCCACGCTGGAAGGTCCTGACACTTCGCGCGGCACTCCTGCTTTTTTCCTACACCACCTATTACCTCGCCATCGCCAATCTGCCGCTGGCGGTGGCAGTGGCGCTTTTTTTCGCGGCACCCTTGTTCATCGTGTTGCTCTCCGGTCCGATGCTGGGCGAGAAGGTACGCGGTACTCAAATTGCCGCTGTTATTATCGGTTTTGTTGGCGTGATGGTGATCTGCTTCGGCCCCAGTCTGATCGGTGCCGAGATGATTGCTAAGACTGGCACCGTTGAAAATCTGTTGCGGCCGGCGTCCCTCTTCGCCCTCGCCTCGCCGCTATTCTATGGACTTGCCGCGGTGATGACGCGGCAGTTGGCGGATAGCGAAAGCGGCGCTGTGATGGCGAGCTATCAGAATTTGGTTTTCCTGATAGGCGCGCTGGTAATAGCTTTCCTTACCAATATGGGCGGCGATCTTTCCGCCGGTATCGAGGATAAGAGTTTGGCCTTTTTGTTGCGGCCCTGGGTGATGCCGAGCCGCACGGATTTTTTGATGATCGCCTCCACTGGACTCATCGGCGCAACGGGGTCGTTCCTGCTGACACAGGCCTACCGACTGGCCGAGGCCAATATCGTCACACCTTTCGAGTATGTCTCGATTCTGTTTGGCACTCTGTTCGGATGGTGGCTGTGGAACGAGGTGCCGAGTATTACGACACTGGCCGGCATTGCCATGATCATCGCTGCTGGGCTGTATGTCTTGCGTGCGGAGAAAGGGCGTTGAGGTGTGACGGATAGAAATTCTCGGCACGACGAAGAAAGACTAAGATCATGAATGAATATTGGCGCCTGAATGCGATCAAGATTATCGCGTTGTTGAAATCGGGTGCGGTGACGCCACTCGACCTCATCGACGATGCGCTGGCTCGTATCGAAGCCGTGAACCCCAAGGTCAATGCCATCGTGACGTTGTGCGCTGAGCGCGCGCGCGATCACGCCTCGCGGCTGATGGCCAAACCTATCCGGCAGCGCGGGATGCTGGCGGGGCTGCCGATCGGCGTCAAGGAACTCAACGACGTTGCCGGTGTGCGCACCACCTATGGCTCACCGATCTTTGCCGACAACGTGCCAGAAAAATCCGACATCATGGTCGAGCGGCTGGAGAACAATGGCGCCATCGTACTCGGCATGACCAACAGCCCGGAATTCGGCGCTGGCGGCAACACCTTCAACGAGGTGCATGGCGAGACCTATAATCCGTGGAACGTAACACTTAATGCCGGCGGCTCGTCGGGTGGTGCTGCGGCGGCATTGGCAAGCGGTGAAGTATGGCTTGCCACTGGCTCCGATCTCGGCGGCTCCTTGCGCACGCCTGCGGCGTTCTGCTCCGTCGTGGGTCTCAGGCCCTCGCCAGGCCGTGTTCCCTCAGGGCCAGGCGAGCTCCGCTTCGACACCTTGGCGGTTGACGGGCCGATGGCGCGCGATGTTGCCGACACGGCGCTCTTCCTCGATGCGATGGCAGGTTGGCATGTCGATATCCCGTTGTCGTTCCCGGCCCCCCATGAACCTTTCCTCACCACCACGCTGAAGAAACTGAAACCGAAACGCGTCGCCTTCTATCTCGACCCCGCGGCTTTGCCGATCGAGGCGGGCGTGAAGTCAATCTGCCGCGCCGCCGTTGAAAAGTTGGTAAGCGCTGGCATCGTTGTCGAAGAAGCCTGCCCGGACTTCAGTGGTGTTGGGAATGCATTTCAGACTTTGCGGGCGGCAGATTATGCAACGACGATGCGCCCGCTGCTCAATCAGCATCGCGACAAGCTGAAAGCCGAGGTGATTTGGAATGCGGAGAAGGGCCTTGGCTTGTCGGCGGAAGAGATCGGCAAAGCGCATCTCAGACGATCGCGGCTTTATGCCGATATGGTGACTTTCTTCGAGAGCTTCGATCTGCTGATCCTGCCAGCAGCACCGATCCTGCCGCGCGACATCAAGGAACGCTGGCCGCGTGAGATCAACGGCGAGACGCTCGACAACTATGTTGAATGGCTAAAGCTCGCGGCACTCATCACCATGACGTCCTGCCCCACGTTGTCGCTGCCTTGCGGTTTCTCACC
>CAYOYT010000249.1:0-1711 GCA_964408245.1 uncultured Dongia sp.
AATCGGTCCGAGGGTCTCGTAGACCTTTGCATGCAGGCCGCCAATGACTTTACCGCTGTCATCCTTCTTCAATTCCCAATCGGCGGCGTGCTGGAAATTACTCATGATGTAGGTAAAGCCGTTGACCGCATCGACGGCATGAAGACCAGTCGATTCGGCACCAGAAGGCGTAGAGAGCACACGTGAGAGTTCCTTCGTATCAACGTTGTAGGCCCAGAGAAAATTATTAACGTGGGCTCCGCTGTCTTCGCCGATGAACAATGTACGCAGCTTCTCCGAGAACTTGATGTTATCCGGGCTAGCGACCTTGTCAGGATTAGCAAGGTTACCGAGATCGTCCGGGGTTTCCAGGTCTTCGCCCACCACGACGGCAGCCATGTCGACTGGAACCCACTCGCTGTCGATTGCGGCGCCAGTATCGTCGACCTGCCCGCCCTTCATGTTGAGGCCATAGACAGCGCCGGCATTGATGCCTTTCACGGAGATACCCCCGGAACCGTTCGTCATTTCTTTACGGATACTGCTCATGGCCGAATAGGCGATCTTGTCGGCGATGTTGACTGTGGTGCCTTCCATCTTGGTGAAGCCCATGCTGCCGCCTTTCAGGGCTGCATAGCGATGCGTCTCGAGAAACGCCGCGGCTTTTTCTTGGCCGGCAGCCAGCTTCACCCAGTTCGGCTTGCCGATATAGGGGATCGAGGCATAGCTCGGATCCTTGGGATCTTCCCATTTAACGTCCATAATGTCGGCAGCTTTCAAGCTGTCGGCCAGTGCCTCAACTTCTTCACTGCTTGCGGAACCTAGCTTGATCCAGGAAAGGTTCGCCGAACCGCCATTCTCGGCCGACGTCTGATTCCACTTCGCGACATACAGCGAGCCGGAGGAAAGATCACGGGGCTTGTCGGCCACGAACAGGAAGAGCCCACCATTGGTGGCATCATCGCCCATCAACGCGGTGCGCTCGTCCGGCATCACCTGAATGAGTTCATGAGAGATACGCCCCAGGCAGTAATGCTTCTTCGCAACGCCTGTGCCGTCGGGATTCACCGAAATCTCTGGAAGATGTCCATAATGATAAGGATTGGCCTTGGCGGTATCGCCGAAAAGATTCTGGCTGAAGCTCTTAAATTCCTCGTTGCTCTCGATCTTGGTCGCGTCCGGCTCGTATTCCTCGCTGGAAAGATGCGTACCCCAAGGCGAGAGGCTAGCGCCGCACGTGATCCACAAGCCGTGGGCTGGACTGGTATCAACCGGCGAATACTTCACCAGCGAAAGCTTACCGGTGTCTTTGTCCTGATCGAGCGTGAGGACGACCATCTGCGACGGCACTTTACCGTACATGTCATTGCCAGCTGAATCCTCGCTCAAATATTCGAACTGCACCACGGCGAAGACAGGGTTACCTTTAACGCCCTCGACCTCCGCTCCCTCAATATGGATCAGACTGGTCCCATCGGGACAATCTGAGAAGAATTGTGGTTTGTCAGGAGAGGACTGATCGAGGATCGGCTTGCCATTGATGTCCAAATAGCCGCCCGCAAGCACCGTGCCGCCCTTACCGTCCGGCACCATCTGGCCGGTCACGAAGAAGGGTTCGTAAGCGAGATTGAACTCCTGTGTCTTACCATCGTCATAAGTCACCTCCATACGAGAGCCGACGGTCATGGCGGACATCGCCGCCACGTCGGCAAGGCTGGGGGCCGCCATCGAG
>CAYOYT010000249.1:1721-4525 GCA_964408245.1 uncultured Dongia sp.
CGACCCGGCCGCGCTGGAACAGGCGCTTCGTGCCGCCATCGAGATGAAGCGCGCAGATTTCACTGCTGGCGCCGCCGCAGCGGACATGCTGAAGAGTGTCGAACCTGCAAGTGAGCCGGCAAGTGGCAATAAGGGCATGCCGGAAAATGATTTCAGAATCTGGCGACGTGTGGTTGTGGTGGCGTGCAACATCATGCGGCTCCCAGTTATATTTGTTAGGTTTCTTAACTGAGTCAGTATCTTTCCTGAGCTCAGCTTATGAGAAGCTAGCCCATCGTTTCCAAAAATACCACCGGGTGGGATTTTGTCTCTAAAGTTTAACGCGGCAGGTCCCGAGCAGAGCTCTATAGGCGCGCAGCATTTCTATAAAGTTAACTGAGAGAAATTCTCACTTACAAAAACCACATCACTATCCGACTCATGCCGATCGCACTGCGGCCAAGAATGCTTCTAAATTGCCGCGCAGTTCATTCGTGAGGTGAACAAGTTCATCAGCAGCGGTAAATATTCCAGCTGCCGCGGTTCCTGTCTCTTCTGCGATTGTCACAACATGCCTTAAGCCCATTGAAACAATGCGCGCCTCACCAGCAGCTTGCTCAACGTTACGCGCAATCTCGCGGGTGGCAGCTTCTTGCTCATCTACGGATGCGGCAACACCAGAGGTGATCGTGGTGATTTCACCGATTGTCTCGCCAACCGCCTTAATAGCAGTGACCGCGGTGTCCGTTTCTGCCTGAATCATCGTTACTTGATGAGAAATATCTTCTGTTGCCTGGGCAGTCTGTGTTGCAAGATTCTTGACCTCGCTTGCGACCACCGCAAACCCTTTTCCCGCATCTCCTGCTCTCGCCGCCTCAATTGTCGCATTTAGCGCGAGGAGGTTTGTCTGATTAGCGATGTCCGTTATAAGATGGACGACCGTACCGACCTTCTCGGCGGTATCCGAAAGACTTCTGATCTGGCCATCCGTTTTCTCCGCGAGCTGCAATGCACCCGTCGTGATATCAGTACTACGAGTCATCTGACGGCTAATATCAGCGACGGATTGAGCAAGCTCTTCTGTCGCGGCAGCAACAGCATTCACGCTTTCAGCAGCTGATTCTGCCGATGTCCCTACTTTATTGGCCTCAGCAGTGGTTCGCGACGCCATATCAGACATGGATTGCGCCGTTTTTCCCATGCTCGCAATTGAGTCTGTGACCGTCGCCAGTAGCCCGGAGACGCTCTTGTCAAAATTTTGGCACAACCCATTCAGGTGGATAACCTTCTGTTCACGATTCGCCTCGTCAACTCTTCTTTCTGCCGCCAGATGCCGCCCTTGGACTTCGTTTTGCTGAAAGACACTTAGTGCTGCAGCCATGGAGCCGATTTCGTTGCGCCGCTCGGCAAACGGAATAACGACATCGATTGTACCCGCTGCCAGGGTCTGCATCGCCTTCGTCATCTGCCCAATAGGACGTACGACTATCTGACTTATGGCCAGCGCACATATACCCACAATAATCAACACGACCGTCGTGACGATGCCACCGACCCACATGAAGAACACTTCACTCGATTTCGCCTCTCGTTCTATTTCGGCGTTCTTTTTGTTTGTCGCGCTGACGATCTCATCAATTATTTCACGATGCTGCGTGTATTCCGATTGCATCTCCGCATATGTCTGTTTGGCACTTTCGAGATCGCCTCTCTCTAAAGCCGGAAAGAAATTATTCTCGGTGAGTTGATAGAACGCTGCTGCTCGTGCATCTGATTCTTGAGTCAGCATCTCCAAAATGCGGTCATCAAACTCGACTGAAAGCCAGAAACTTTTACGATCCGCATATTCCTGATGAAGACGTTTCAGGCGCTCTTTATGAGTCGACGCCGTACTGGGCTCGTTGAGAGCGAGGGTTGCCTCAAGATAAGATTCAATGATGTAAGCGGGCGGCGGCAAGATATCTGCCACCAGAACATTGCCGAGCATGATTTTGTTATAGATCGGCCCTTGGATTTTTAGTTCGTTGATCGCACTCAGGCCGGTCGCGAGCAGCAGGAGAAACCCAGCCGTTATCGTAAGCCCAAAGAGTTTGGTGGCAGTTGCAATCTTGAGATGCCCGAACATCGTTCGTTCCTCACTTCGCCAAAGTGCAGCGTAGATAGAGAAGTGAAACGCTCAAATTGTTACTAAAGCATTAGGAAAATTAGATTCGATCTTTTATGGCGCCAATGCGCGATGAGGTCATTGAAGGTTTAGAGGCTGCGCCGGCAGAGGGGTGTTGCCACTGTCGATGACTCTATCTGAAAAGCCTAAAGACCTGTGGATCAGCATCTTTACATCTTTGTTCAAAGGCAAAACCATCGCTACTAAGTGCGGTCAGGCTTTAGTTTAGTTTCCCCAGCCGCTATGCCCACCAAAGTCATAACAACTAAAAAGAGTGGATAAGAATGCGACTCAAATCAGCACTTAAGATGTTGATTTTATTGCGGAAAATGGCGCACCCGGAAGGACTCGAACCTCCAGCCTTCTGATTCGTAGTCAGATGCTCTATCCAATTGAGCTACGGGTGCGTTGTGTTCAAAGGTGGATTGGCGACGCGTTTGATCACCAGCCGAGTTGGATGTCTCGGCCCCCGAACGGTGGCGGAAACTAGCCAAAGCCGATCACCATTGCAAGTCATTTGGCGAGGCTATTTTAAACATAACCCGCCAGTCTTTATATACTTGTTTTTAATAGAAAAACTCAGCGCCATTACCTCTTAGAATCTACTTATTTTCGGGCCCAGGCGGCTAATCTCCAGGCGACGCCGAACACTGTTCAAGCC
>CAYOYT010000250.1:0-4500 GCA_964408245.1 uncultured Dongia sp.
TCTTCCCGATGCACTCTCGATCAAGGGCAAGGACGGTAAGCTGCACGAGAACGTGCCAATGTGGGTCTATTGGTCGTTGCAAGAAGGAACGCTTGGCGTTGATCCTGAGCTACAGAAGACCAATGACGGCAAGATGCCGCCAGTCATACACGTTGATACTGACGCGCCGCTGATGTCCGATATCGATGGCTCAACAAGCTATGGGGCATCTATTACAAGCCGGACTTTCATTTCGGCGGCGTGCAGGGCGGTGGCATGCCGTTCAAGGTGCAAACAGAGCTCAACAAAGTGCGTGTTGACCCCTATGGCCCAGAGAGCCCGGAATTCATCGTCGGCGATGACTTCGCGCATATGTGGGTCTCGGCGTTGGCCTTTTGTCAGAAGCGCTTCATGGGCACGATGCCGAAATATAAGAAGGAACCCTCAGGCGGTATAGGCTGCTTTACGGCCGACAGCTTCCCAGTCTTCGATAAGTTCGCGGACAATGTCTATATCATCGCTGACAGCAATCATGGCTATAAGATGATCGGCGTCGGCAAGCTGGTAGCGGACGATATCTGCGGCATGGGCGATGAATTGCTACGCCCCTTCCGCTTCTCGCGCTTCGCTGAAGGCAAGTTGCACCCAACCTCGAATTCGCCTTTTCCTTGGAGCTGATGCCTTCCGTTCTTTATTGCGTCGTTTTTTCCCCGTCATCCTTGAGCTTGATCAGGAAATCCACGGATACAGTCAGCCCCATCTATTGCAGACCTGCGCGCCGCACGGCTGCGGCAACTTCGGCCTCGCCGCAGATGCGGTTGGGGCGGCTGTACTCCAGCGGTGTGTCGATAGCGAGCTGCTGCTGATTGCGCACGACCTGGAAGGCCGCTACCGCTTCTTCAATCGCTTGATTAATAACGGCCCCAAAATGGTTACGGGCCGAGGCCTGGTCGCGAGCAAGCTTCGAGTGCGCGATCACCTTCGACACACGCGGTCGTAGAATGCCGGAAAGCTGTGGGAAGAATTTTTGATCGATGCGCACATGCTTTGCTTCATGCCGCACAATCTCGTTCCACAAACAGCTCTCTCGCGGCACCTCCCGCGCAATGTAGACACGGGTCGACACGGTTACGTCAATCTGCAGCTGCGAAATGGTCCAACAATAGCTGCCATCTTGCGGCTGCCCCTGCATCTGCCAATTGGCACGCGCTTTCGCTTGGGGTGCCGTAACGCCGATCGCGAAACGAAAGTTCTCAAGGCCGCGCGGCACGGCCAGATGACGATCGGCCGAGAGATCCGCGATACCACGGCTGACATCCTGGAGCGGCGGCTGCGTCAACGTGCGCACGGTGATGCTGGGCGGGGCGATCGCGCCGCCACATTGCGCCCGCGCAGCGGCGGCGCCAAGAACCCAGAAGATCGCCCAGAATAGTAATGCTAGAAAAACGGGTTGAGCCTTAGATCGCACGATCATCCAACCGCTCGTTGACGATCTTCAAATTCTCTTGCGCTGGTAGGTTGAGTGGATAAAGCGAGAGCACGCGCTCAAACGCATCGCGCGCCGCAACATCGTGGCTTAACGCCATATTGACAACACCAAGTCCCGAAATCGCGCCGAAATGTCGTGGCTCCAATTCTAGAACATGATCAATATCGGCAAGCGACGCCGCGTAGTCACGGGTGAGAAAATAGAGTGTCGCCCGCCGGTTCCAGCCTTCGGCAAAATCCGGCTGCGCCGCGATCACCTGGCTGAGCTTCTCGAGCGCTACCGAGTAATCCTTCTTCTGCATGGCCACCTCACCCTCCTTCATCAGGCGGTCGAGATCCGATTTTCCGCTTTCGCCCCAGATCTGCCAAATCATGAACTCAGTGAGCCGGGCAAGTTGTGGGTTGGTCGTGTCATGGAGGCGCTGGAACAATACCGGCAGGCGCGGGTCCTTTTGGTCGGCCCGCACCGGATTATCTACCAGCAACAGGGCGGCGTAACTAACGATCGTCAGCGAACGGACAAAACCGAAACACGACATAGAGATCTCGCGCGGCTGGCTGGGGGTAAGCGCATCATATCATCGTGGGTTTCGCCACGCCCGATAATTTCGCCGCAACTCAAGGTCATGCGAACGGAGAAATTGCTGCCGCTAGAGCCGCTTGTACATCACCATCGTTGCATCGAGGCGCGATGAATGCGTGTCGCGACAATAATGCGGAATAATTCCGGCTATCTCAAAGCCAAGATCGCGGTAGAGATATTCCGCCGCATCACCCGTGCGCGTATCGAGCGTCAGGAGCGATCGTTCAAGCCGATGTGCATGTCTTTCGATCTCCTGCATCAAGGCGCGCGCAATACCGCGACGGCGACAATCGGGGTGTACAAGCAATTTGCGTATCTCTGCGCGGTGCCGCTGATTTGGCATCATGTCATGATCGAGCTGCACCGTACCGACGATACGATCCGCCACTTCAGCCACCAGCACAATCAAAGTGTTTTCTGTCACCGCAGGAAGGACCTTGTGTTGCCAATATGCGGCAGCATCTCTCAAGGAAAAAGGTTCGACGAAGCCGACACTCGCCCCATCTGCGACGCAAGCCGCGAGCAGTCTGCCAAACTGGTCTACCTGACGTATCATTTCGTCGGTACCAATCTGGCGCACCGTCACGTCTTCCATCATCATCCTGCTCATCGCTGCTTATCGCATAGTCACAATGAAAATTAAGTAAGCACGCGTCTTTCTTTCGCGATACCGCCAGCGCGTTACGCCGCTTTCGCGTTACTTTCCATCGGCGCAAGACGAATGAGATAGTCGAAGGCCGAAAGCGAGGCCTTGGCACCCTCGCCCATGGCGATGACGATCTGCTTGTAAGGCGCTGTGGTTGCATCGCCGGCGGCGAAGACACCAGGTTGAGAGGTTTCACCACGATAATCGACTTCGATCTCGCCGCGATTTGTTAGCGCGACACCGTTCTCCTTCAACCATTCCGTATTCGGCACTAAACCGATCTGGACGAAGATGCCTTCGAGCTCGACGTGGCACAGCTCTTCTGTGTCAAGGCTTTTGTAAGAAAGCCCCGTCACCTTTGAGCCATCGCCGTGAACTTCCGTCGTAAGGGCCGACGTAACAACCTTTACATTAGACAGCGAATTCAATTTGCGCTGTAGCACCGCATCGGCACGCAATTGAGTATCGAACTCGATCAGCGTCACGTGAGCGACAATGCCCGCAAGATCTATTGCCGCTTCGACGCCGGAATTGCCACCACCGATCACCGCAACACGCTTGCCCTTGAACAGGGGTCCATCGCAATGCGGGCAATAAGCGACACCTTTGTTACGGTATTCCGCTTCACCCGGCACATTCATCTGCCGCCAGCGGGCGCCGGTCGCCAAGATGATGCTGCGGGATTTCAGAACAGCGCCATTCTTCAGATGTACTTCGGCAAGACCGCCTGGCACTTTGGCAGTCACCAGCCGCTCAGCGTGCTGAAGGTTTATGATATCGACCTCATAGGCCTTGACATGTTCCTCAAGTGCTACGGCGAGTTTCGGACCTTCCGTGTGCGAGACGGAGACAAAGTTTTCGATCGCCATCGTGTCTAGCACCTGGCCACCGAAGCGCTCGGCGACGATACCGGTACGGATACCCTTGCGCGCGGCATAGATCGCGGCGGCGGCACCAGCTGGACCGCCACCCACCACCAGCACATCGAATGAATCTTTATGCTTCAGCTTCTCGGCGGCGCGCGCCTCGGCATTGATATCGATTTTGGCGAGGATCTGTTCCAGATCCATGCGCCCTTGTCCAAAGAGCACGCCATTGAGATAGATCGACGGAACCGCCATCACCTCGCGGCTATCCACTTCCGACTGAAAGCTGGCGCCGTCAATGGCGACGTGGCGGATTTTTGAGTTGAGGACACTCATGAGATTGAGCGCCTGTACCACATCCGGGCAGTTTTGGCAGCTTTGCGAGAAATAGGTCTCGAAATGGAAATCGCCTTCGAGCGCCTGAACCTGCTCGATCACATCCAACGCGGCTTTTGACGGATATCCGCCGACCTGCAGCAAAGCCAGCACCAGAGAATTAAATTCGTGCCCCATGGGCAGACCTGCAAAACGCACGCCGACAGCCGTCCCTTCGCGATTGATTGCAAACGAAGGCTTCCTAGCATCGTCGTCGCGGCGCTCATAGGTAATGAGAGAAGAGAGCGATGCGATCTCTTGGAGCAGCTCCTCCATTTCGCGTGCGGTGTCACTCCCATCCAATGAGGCGACAAGTTCGATCGGCAGCGAGATACGCTCAAGATAAACCTTCAGCTGCTCTTTGAGATGTGCGTCCAACATGATGACCGACTCCTCGATAGAATGGTGTGCGGTGGTGCAATTTCTCCGTCGTCATCCCCCGGCTTGACACAGGGATGACGACGAAGGCTGCTTAGTCGTTAGATCTTACCGACCAGGTCAAGCGAGGGTGCTAACGTCTTGGCACCTTCGTTCCAAGCGGCGGGGCAGACTTCACCCGGATG
>CAYOYT010000251.1:0-3974 GCA_964408245.1 uncultured Dongia sp.
CTCTCCATGCTAAAAATGGCGCGAGTGGCTTTTAATGAGATCACGAAGAAGGCCGTACTTGACGCTATCGCCAATCCACGCGAAATCGACCAGGAGCTGGTCGACGCCTATCTCGCCCGCCGCGCTCTCGATTATCTGGTGGGCTTTACCCTTTCCCCGATCCTGTGGCGCAAAATGCCGGGTAGCCGCTCGGCCGGACGCGTCCAATCAGTGGCACTTCGCATCGTGTGTGAGCGGGAAGCGGAGATCGAAGCGTTCAAGCCGCGCGAATATTGGACCGTCGAAGCCATTTTTACCGGCCCTGACGGCCAGAATTTTACCGCGCGCCTGACGCATCTCAACGGCAAAAAGCTCGACAAGTTTGACATTGCCGATGAAGCAGGAGCGAAAACAGCGGTTGCTGCCGTCCAGGCTGGCGCCCCCTTCAAGGTCGGCGCGATCGAGCGCAAGTCTGTTCGCCGCAATCCGGCACCGCCCTTTATCACATCGACTCTGCAGCAGGAAGCCTCGCGCAAACTTGGCTTCGGTGCCGCCCACACCATGAAGATCGCCCAGCGCCTTTATGAAGGTATCGATCTCGACGGCGAAACGGTCGGTCTCATCACATATATGCGCACTGACGGCGTCAACGTCAGTCAGGAAGCCGTTGTAGCCGGCCGCAAGCTTATTGGCGAGCAATACGGTCAAAAATACCTGCCCGCGAGTCCCCGTATATACAAGAGTGCCGCGAAGAACGCGCAGGAAGCTCACGAGGCGATCCGCCCAACCGATCTTTTCCGCCGCCCCGAACAAGTGCGCAAATATCTGCGTGATGAAGAAGCCAGGCTTTACGACCTCATCTGGAAGCGCACGCTCGCCAGTCAAATGGAAAGCGCGGAGTTCGACCAAGTTGCGATCGATATCGTCTCGGTTGACAGCAGGCAAACCCTACGCACGACCGGCTCGGTCATCACATTTGATGGTTTTCTAACGCTTTATCAGGAAGACCATGATGAGCCGCTCGAGGATGACGACGGCGGCAAGCGCTTGCCGAATCTCAAGCAGAACGATTCGGTGAAGTCACAAAGTGTCAAACCAGAGCAGCACTTCACCCAACCGCCGCCGCGCTATTCCGAGGCCTCGCTGATTAAGCGCCTGGAAGAACTCGGCATCGGTCGTCCATCCACTTATACCTCGATCCTACAGACGCTCGAAGATCGTGCCTATGTGAAGATTGAGAAGAAGCGATTGTTCCCAGAAGATCGCGGTCGCTTGGTGACAACCTTCCTCACTAATTTCTTCGACCGCTATGTCCAATACGGCTTTACGGCCGATCTTGAAACCAAACTTGATGACATTTCCGGTGGCCGTGCTCGCTGGAAAGATGTGTTGGCCGAATTCTGGAACGATTTTGCTCATCTGCATCAGGATAAGGCAAAAGATGACGGCAAGCTGCCGTCGATGCAGGAGGCTGTAGCTTTTCTCGACAAGGGCATTGGTACGCGTTCGGTCGTCATCGATGCGCTTAATGACTCGCTGGCTCCGCACTTCTTTCCCGATCTTGACAATGGCAAAAGCCCGCGCGCCTGCCCAGCTTGTGGTTCGGGTGAGCTTGGCATCAAGCTCGCAAAGAACGGCGCCTTCATCGGCTGCAAAAATTACCCGGAATGCAAATATACAAAGCCCTTGGCCGTACAGACCGAGGAGGAGATCGCAGCAGGTTCCGCTGGGCCTGTCGAGCTCGGCAAAGATCCCGCCGGCAAGAGCATCACGCTGCGCAAGGGCCCCTATGGTTTCTATGTGCAGCTTGGTGAGGCTGAGGAAGGCGAGAAGCCCAAACGCGTCTCGCTCACCCGAGACCTTGATCCAAATACGGTCAGCCTCGAGATTGCTGAAAAGCTTCTCAGCCTGCCGCGCGTCGTCGGCCACCATCCGGAAACGCAGAAACCAATCATGGCCGGCATCGGCCGTTTCGGTCCCTATCTCAATCACGACGGCAAATTCAAATCGATTCCCAAGGACGACGACGTGCTGTCGATCGGCATGAACCGTGCCGTCGAATTGCTTAGCCAAGAGAGCAAGGGGCGCGGTGGCCGTCAGGCAGCACCCGGCAAGGAGATCGGTAAGCATCCGCAATCTGGTGACGTCGTCACACTGCATGAAGGCCGCTACGGGCCCTACGTGAAGATGGGCGCCATCAACGCCACTTTGCCCAAATCGATCGAACCCGGCGCCGTCACCCTCGACGAAGCGCTGCAATTGATCGGCGCCCGGGAAGCGGCCGGTGGTGGCAAGGGCAAGAAGAAAGCGGCTGCCAAGAAAACGGCTAAGAAGGCGGCCGGCACAGACGATGCCGACGGCCAAGCGAAGCTGGCGAAGAAGGTGGCCACCAAGACTGCCGCGAAGAAGACGGTCAAGAAGGCCGTTAAGAAAACGGCGAAAAAAGCATCCTAATGCGCGTTCCGCCCTCGCAGCGAATGGCGAGGGCGGATCGGCGCAGTCGCGTTACTTCGTCACTGTGAAATGCGACATCATGCCGGCCTCATAGTGGCCCTTGATGTTGCACATCAGCAGATAATCACCGGCCTTGAGATCGGCGCTCAGCTCGCCGGTCTTGCCGGGCTCCAGATCCTCGACCTCGCCCATCGACTTCAGCTTGTCCTCGTCGACACGGTGCTTGCCTTTCAGCATCGGAATCTCGTCGTTCTTGTGCTTCAGCTTGATCACAACCATCTCATGGTTCGTCGCGATGGCATCATTCTTGACCACGAAGGTGATCTTGCCGGCCGGCACAGATTCATGATCAAGCTTCATGCCCATCTTGTCACCGGCATCGCCGGTCAGATCGACAGTGACGGTGAAATCGGCAAAGGCCGGCAGGCTCGAGGCAACGAGGATCGCCGCGCCGAGCCACAGGCCGCGCATGGGATAAGTCGACATGTAAGAAAGCTCCAATTGAATGTTCGGCTCTTGTCAGCCACGTCCGCCCGCAACGGCCGCGAATGGAAGCCTAGCAAGAGCGACTGACAGACAGCTTTCTGTTGAACACGTCGCCCGCCAACACTACGTAAGCTTGCAGACAGAAATTTAGGACCTAGTCCTCTGGAATGAGACCGCCTTCGTCTTCATTGCGCTTATCATAAGCGGCGCCATCGAACTCGGCGCGGCAGGCCTGCAGCATCTGGCCAATCGAGGGTAGCGCCTTGCAGTCGATCTGTGCTGCAGGGTCCCACAGCTTCGAGCGCGAAAGGGATTGCGAGCAGTGCACATAGGCCCGGTCAATCTCGATGACTAGAACAGAACGAGGGATCTTGCCGTTGACGTCGGCAAAGCTCGCGACAACTTCCGGATCGACGGAGATCCTGGCACGGCCATTGACGCGCATGGTTTCACCGACGCCTGGCACCAGGAACAGCAGGGCGACGCGTGAATCTGTGACAACATTGCTGAGACTGTCGACGCGGTTGTTGCCGCTGCGGTCGGGCAGCATCAAGGTCTTCTTGTCGACAATGCGCACGAAGCCCGGCGGGCCGCCACGCGGAGAGGCATCGAGCCCCTCTTCGCCGCAGGTGGAGAGGATGACGAAGGGCGAGGCCTTGATGAAAGCAGCATAGGGCTCCGTCAGGAAGGTCATCTCCTTCACCAGCGAGGCCGGCACCGGCTCGCCGTAAAGGTTCCGCAACGTATCGGGTCCCGTAATCTTGCTCTGATCGTTCATGACCTTGCCCTCATGGCAAAACGGCGCCCGATCGTAGGTGACCGGGCGCCGATGTGGAAGGCAGGAATTGGCTAGAAAATGCTGGCTAGCCTGCCGGTTCTTTCCCTCATGCGTCGACGGGCTCGACTGTCTCTTCGCGCGGGGAAGACTTCGATTCGACGATCTCGAAGGTCAGCTTCTGCTTCTCCTGGTCGAAATCGACACGCACATTTCCGCCCTTCTCGAGCTTGCCGAACAGCAACTCTTCTGCTAGCGGCTTCTTAATGTGTTCTTGGAT
>CAYOYT010000251.1:3984-4488 GCA_964408245.1 uncultured Dongia sp.
CCATAGAGCGGATCGAAACCAATATCGGCAAGATGCTTGCGGGCCGCGTCACTCAATTCGATATTGACATGGCGGTCGGCGAGCTGGGCTTCCAACTGCATGACGAACTTGTCGACGACTTGCGCCACGATCTCTGGCGACAGATTGGCGAAGGGAATGATCGCATCGAGGCGGTTGCGGAATTCCGGCGCGAACAGTCGCTCGATCTCCGCTTGATCTTCGCCTTCGCGCTTGTCGCGCATGAAGCCAATCGCTGATTTAGCCATCATCGCCGCACCCGCATTCGTCGTCATGATCAAGATGACGTTACGGAAGTCGACTGATTTGCCGTTATGGTCAGTGAGCTTACCATGATCCATCACCTGCAACAGGATATTGAAGAGATCAGGATGAGCTTTCTCAATTTCATCGAGTAGCAATACTGAGTGTGGATGCTGGTCGATGGCGTCGGTCAACAAGCCACCTTGATCAAACCCGACATAGCCAGGAGGCGCACCCAAAAGG
>CAYOYT010000252.1:0-4485 GCA_964408245.1 uncultured Dongia sp.
AGACTCAAGGTGAGGTGATGTTTGGTCACCGAATGCGGCAAGACTATGACGCAAAAACTGTCGATCTCAAGCGATGCAGATCACGTTTGTGTGCGGCTGGTCATGACAACTGAGAAGGAAGTGGCCCCTAATCCCCAGCCTCGCGTGTCAGAACCAGCCGGACATGCGGGTCACCGTCGGTGCTGATGGCGGTGCGAGCGCGGAGAGAATCCGGCGCACCCCTGTCTTTCAGGCGCTGGGTAAGGTGGTTTGCGAGCGTCATACCCTTCACCCAATTGGCCCCCGTACCCTCTTGGGCGAGATCGACACTCAGGGCCGCATCATTCGGCATATTAGCAAGCATGCCGGCGAGTGCGAAGACGAGGTCCTTATCACGCGCATCCACCCCGCCGGCGATCGTGAGCCGCGCCAGGGGCAGATCGAGCATGACATTGTCGGTAAGTGGCACGACCTTCACGCCTTCGAAGACAACATTTCCCTCGATCTTGGTGGCGAGCAGATTGGCAAGGTAATCCGTGTCGCGGCCGTCCTCGCTTTCCTTGGCCGCCATCGATTCCGTGGCGGCGCCATCTTCGGCTTGGATATTGCTTTGCGGATCTATGCCGAAGGCGGACTGCATCTTCTGGCGATCGGTCTGGGCGAGGGAATAAAGCAGCACGAAGCTTGCCAGCAGGCAGCCAGCAAAATCAGCAAAACTCATCAGCCAGACGGGTTGCTTAATCTCATGCTGTTGCGGTTCGCCAATGCGGATGAGATTCTCACGCGACATCATTGTGTTCCCTGCGCAGGGAGTTTCTGAACGAAATCAGTATTCGGCAGAGTCAGTCGCACGAGAAGGGTTAGCGCGTCGGCCTTGATATCGTCGCCACTGGCGGATTCATTCCCGATGACGGTGCGGGCGGGTGCCAGGCCACGATTCATCGCCGTCTGTGCCAAGATGCCGGCATAATCGGCGCTCAATGCATCATCGGCAAAACGTAGCTCGATCTCATAACCAGTGTCGCGCGGCAGATCATTGAGGCCAGTCACCAGCGCGGTAAGAGCTTTCTCCATCTCAACCGTCGCCTGTTTGCGGGTGGTGTCGAGGGCGATGACTATGGGGATGATGAGGCGCAGAGAGTCGCCGCCACTGGCGGTGGTTACCTTGGTCATGGGAAGCGATGCCTGGAAGCCCTTGGCGGCGGATTGTAGAATTTCGCCGACGGATTTGGTGGGGGCCGTCGCAGGACCGAGGGCGAAAGTATCCTTCACACTGGAAAGCAATTCATGCATGCGGCTGTTTTCGTGAAGCGAGATGCTGGTCAGCACGATCATGAAAGTGGTGATCATCAGCATCAGACCGACGAAGGTCGGTAGGCTGGGATTGCCGGCCGGCACGAATTTCATCTCCGGCAACGGCAAAGATCGTTGACGGGCGCGCCTTTCCGGGCGCTGGATGGGGGCTTCAAGCTCCGACAAGGCGGGATTCCTTGAGGTTTTCCGTTGCTAGTCTATCGGAGATGCAAGGCCCAGGCCAGAATAGTGATGTGGCCAGAATAACATTTGGGCCAGATTGACGGCCATCTCAGATTTTTTGGCGGGCTTTCAGGGCCTGGATCAATGTGCCGTCGTCGAGGTAATCGAGCTCGCCTCCCACGGGCACACCATGGGCAAGGCGAGATACCGCGACATTCAGGGTCTGGAGCCGGTCGGAGAGATAATGAGCGGTCGTCTGACCGTCGACTGTAGCCCCTAAGGCCAGAATCACTTCCGTTACGCCGCCATCTTCGAGGCGCCGCAGAAGCGGCGTGATGGAAAGCTGTTCCGGCCCCACGCCGTCGAGGGCAGAAAGCACACCACCCAGAACATGATAGCGGCCCTTGAACGTCGCGGTGCGCTCCAATGCCCAGAGATCACCTACATCGGCGACGACACAGATCAGCCCCGCATCGCGCCCGGCATCGCGGCAGATGGTGCAAGGATCAGCAGTATCGAGATTGCCGCAGACTGAGCAAGTTTTCACGTTGGCAGCGACATCGCCCAGGGCATCGATCAGGGGATGCAGCAGCGCTTCGCGTTTCTTGAGCAAATGCAAGACCGCGCGCCGCGCCGACCGCGGACCCAGTCCTGGCAGACGACCCATGATCTGAATGAGGCGGTCGATCTCATTCATGGGCTGATGCGTGTTTGGGCTGGCATTGTGCGGCGGCGATAACTCCCCCTCCCCAACCCTCTCCCCTTGAGGGGGAGGGTTGGGGAGTAGAGCTGTAACTGAGAACTCTCAACATCAAGAAATCAAAACGGCAGCTTGAAGCCCGGCGGCAATGGCAGGCCACCGGTGACTTTGCCCATTTCGTCGGCGATGTGCTTATCGGCCTTGGCGCGAGCGTCGCGCAAAGCCGCGCTAATCAGGTCTTCAAGCACCTCTATTTCGGCTGGATTGGCGAGGTTGGGATCGATCTTCACGCGCTTGGGTTCGCCCTTCGCGGTCATCGTGATGGTAACCATGCCGCCAGCCGCCTGGCCGATCACTTCAGCCTGTTCGAGGGCTGCCTGCATCTCAGCCATCTTCGACTGCATTTGCTGGGCCTGTTTCATCATGGCCCCCAGATTCTTCATTATTCATCATCTCCAAAAATCATGTCGATATCGACACCGTTATCTTCTAACGCGGCATCGTTGGTATCTGCTGTGACGGCCAATGCCGGTGTCGCGGGTTCGGGAGTCCCAATATCGCGCACATTGTCGATCGTGGCGCCTGGAAAGGCCTTCATGATCGCTTGAACGAGCGGATGCTCCGCTACCTGGCGCTTGCGCTCGACGACAATGACCGTTTCCTGCTGTTTCAACGTTGCCTCGCCCGCGGCATTTGACAGCGAGACAAACCAGCGCTTGCCGGTCCAATCCAATAGGCATTGCGCGAGACGTGGGGCAAGATTTGCCGGCGCCCGTTCCGAGGGGCGGAATTCGAGACGTCCGGAGTCGAAATGCACGAGATGCACGTCGCTCAAGAGATGGGTCAGAAGGATCGCCTCTTTCTTCTCGCGGAAAAGAGCGACCAAATCGTCGAAGGTCCTTGGGTCGGCTTTCACTTCACCGATCACGGGCGCCACGACCTCAAGCCGAGCTCGTTGGGCAAGAGCGGTTGTACCGCCAACCGGCGCCGCTGAAACGTAATTCGTGGCGACGGCACTGGTGCTGCTATTACCGTTCCCCACACCATTCCCGCTGCGGGCTGGTGTTATGGGCGCGCCCACCGACAGTTGACCCGAGGCCAGTTTCTTCACCAGCTCACCCGGTGTCGGCAAGTCGGCCACATGCATAAGGCGGATCAGCGCCATTTCGACAGCGGCCAGAGTCTGCGGTGCGGCTTGCGCCTCGCCGAGGCCCTTTAGGAGCATCTGCCAGGCGCGCGCAAGGATCGGCATGGATAACTTGCCGGCAAGCGCGCTACCGCGCTTTCTTTCCACTTCCGGCATCGTCGGCGCGTCCAGCACCTCGGGTGAAATCTTGGTGCGCGTGACCAGATGCGTGAGATCGAGAAGATCTTGCATGACCACGATCGGATCGGCGCCGGCACGATACATCGTGCTCAATAGATCCAGCGCCTTCGCCGGCTCGCCGCCCATCACGGCGTCGTAGAGATCGAAAAGCTGCGTTCGGTCGGACAGACCCAGCATGTCGCGTACTTGGATCTCGGTTACCGCGCCTTCCGCCATCGCGATCGCTTGATCGAGCAGCGAAAGACCGTCACGCGCCGAACCATCGGCAGCGCGCGCGATCAGTGCCAAGGCATTAGGCTCCACCGAGACGCTTTCGGCAGCAACGATGCGCGCGAAATGGGCAGCCAAGACATCGGCTTCGATGCGCCGGAGATCGAAACGCTGGCAACGCGAGAGCACTGTTACCGGCACTTTGCGAATCTCGGTCGTCGCGAAGACGAACTTCACATGTCCCGGTGGCTCCTCCAACGTTTTCAAGAGCGCGTTGAAGGCGCTGTTCGAAAGCATGTGTACTTCGTCGATAATATAAATTTTGTAACGCGCACTCACGGGACGATAGCGCACGCCTTCGATCAGCTCGCGCATGTCGCCGACGCCGGTGCGGCTCGCGGCATCCATTTCAATGACGTCGACATGGCGATCTTCGGCGATCGCTCGGCAATGGTCACATTGTCCGCACGGGCTGGCAGTGGGACCGCCCTTGCCATCGGGACCCACGCAATTGAAGGCGCGTGCCAGGATGCGTGCGGTCGTCGTCTTGCCGACACCACGCACGCCGGTCAGCATGAAAGCGTGGGCAATGCGCCCGACGGCGATCGCATTGGTGAGGGTTCGGACAAGAGCATCCTGGCCGACAAGGCCGGAGAAATCGCTGGGGCGATATTTGCGGGCGAGGACACGATAGTGCTCGCCACTCACGATCTCTTTCTGGCCGCCTTCTTCGCTCATGCGCCGATCATCGCCCACAGGTAAAAACACGTCCTGAGTGGTACAAAAAAATGGC
>CAYOYT010000253.1:0-4471 GCA_964408245.1 uncultured Dongia sp.
TCACCTTGCTCGAAATGACCACCGCCTATGCCGTCTTCGCCAATCAAGGGAAAGGTGTGTGGCCTTATGCCATCAATCGTATTTCGACCCGTGATGGCCAGGTGCTCTATACACGCGACGGCTCACCCGGCCGGGTGGTGAGCGGCAAGGCTGTGGCCGATATGCTTGACGTGATGGCCTCGGTGGTTGGTTGGGGTACCGGTAGGAAGGCCAAGCTCGATGCTTGGCCCGTCTACGGTAAAACCGGCACGAGCCAGAATTTCCGCGACGCTTGGTTCGTTGGATTGACCGCCGATCTGGTGACGGGCGTCTGGGTCGGCAACGATAATGGAGCCCCCATGGATAAGGTGACCGGCGGCTCGCTGCCCGTCGTCATCTGGCATGATTTCATGAGTGGCGCCCTCGCTGGTCTTCCACCGCGCGATGTGTCGCGCGGTGGTGGCGGCGCGCTGGTGGCGAGTGCTGGAGCGCCGATGGAACTTAGCCCCCAGATCACGGCGCCTGAATCTAACGAAGAGGAATCCGGTATCGGCGTGCTGCTCGACACCATCCTCGGCGGCGGCGATTCACCGGCGCCGTCAAAGAGTAAAGCCGCGCCAGCGCCAGCCGCTAAGAAGCAGGAGCCCAAGCTCAAGGAAGACACCCGCCACGATTAAGCAGTGCTGGCATGTGGCCTGTGACAAATAGGAAATGATTTCACGGCGCCAGCTGCGCGCTATCCAGTCCGTCGGGCTTGCCCGTGACGACGATGGTCAGAGCCTTGTCGTCGAGCAGTTGCTTGGCGACGCGCTTCACATCGTCGAGAGTGACAGCCTCAATCTGCTGGCGCCGGCGCTCGATGTAATCGATGCCGAGATGATCCATTTGAATGCCGAGCAAGGTACTGGCTGCTTTCGATGTCGTGGTCATGTTGCTCGCGTAGTAGCCCAGCATATAGGCCCGTGCGTCGTTGAGTTCGGTTGATGTCGGGCCTTCCGCTGCCATGCGCCGCCATTCGGTACGCAGCAGATCCAGCGTTTCCTTCACCTTGGCATTTGGGGTCTCGTAGCGCCCAGCGAGGAAGCCGACATGCTCCATCGTCACCAGATTGGTACTGATGCCATAGGTCAGGCCACGCTTTTCGCGCATCTCGTGCATCAAGCGTGAGGAGAAACCGCCGCTGCCCAGCGCGTAGTTCATCAGATACACGGCGAAGAAATCTTTGTTATTGCGTTTGATGCTGGGCTGAGCGAACAGCACCGTCGCCTGGGGAATATTGCGCGTGAGAACCGAGACCGAGCCGGTCGTCGCGGCTTTGGCTTCCGGCACGTCGATAGGCTTGCCTGTCGCCGGTAATCCGCCAAAGGCGCGGTCGACCAGCTTGCCGAGGTCGGCTGCGTTGATGTCGCCGGCGGCCCCCACGCGCAGATGGTCGCGCGTCAGCCGATCCTTCATAAACTGCCTGAGATCGTCGGCGGTAAGCGCCGACATACTTTCTTTGCTCCCATAATCCGAGCGCGCATAGGGATGATCCCCCAGCAATGCCTTCTCCAGCGCTCGATAGGCCGCGTCATCGGGGTCGCGCGTTTCGCCATCGATTTCGATCAGGAATTGCCGCCGCATTCGCTCAACCGGCTCCGTATCAAAGCGCGGCTTGGTGAGGGCGAGGGCGAGGAGGTCGATCGCCTGATCCTTGTGTGCGGTGAGTGTGCGTAGCGACCCGGTATAGCTGTCGGTATCGGCTGTGAAGCTATAATCCAGGCCGAGATCGGCGATCTTTTGCTGAAACGTCGCGGAATCGATGTCGCCGGCACCCTCGTCCATGAGGCCAGAAGCAAGTGTCGCGACGCCTTCCTTGCCTTTTGGGTCCATGGCGGTGCCACCCTCCCAGCCGAAGGAGAGCGAGATGATCGGCACTGAATGATCCTCGATCAACCAGATCTCGATTCCGGCTGGTGAGATGACCTTCTGAACGTCGGTCGCCCCTGCGAGGCGCGGCAGCAGAACAATGATGGCGACGGCGATAGCCATGCGAAGGACGTGCATCATGGCGTGGTATCCGACGCTGGAATCGTACTGGCGGGTGTCCCTGGGGCAGCTGCATCCGCCACCGCTGCCGGCAACAGGGTCGAGGTCACGCTATTCTCGGGCCTCAACACGGTGCTGGCCGCCTTCATCACATCGGCGATCGTGACGGCGTTGATGCGCTCGGGCCAAGCCTGGATATCTTCCATTGTCTCGCCGCCCGCCAGCGATCCGGCCACGAGTAATGCCGGGCCCTGCAGGCTGTCGCGGGCTTTGGCGGCTTCCAGCTGCAGCCGGTTCTTGGCGGCGGCGAGTTCGGCGTCCGAAATACCATCCTTCAACAGCCGCGCAATCTCCACATCGATTGCCGCTTCCACCTTGCCGAGATCCCCCACATCGCGGGGGCTCGCATAGAAGGTTAAACTGCCATAATCGCGCGCATCGCCGCTGAAGCCAACGCCCGCGGCGATCGCCACATGCTGCGCGATGACAAGCTGCCGATAAAGTCTACCGACCGTACCGCCGCCCATGATTTCGGAAAGCACGGTCAAGGCGTAGGTGTCGCTGTCGCCTAGCACCAGACGCGAGGTGCGATAGCTTTCCGTGGCGTACCGCCGCCACATGCTTGGATGCTCGACTTCGGGGCTTGCCAGCGACAAGCGCCGCGCGGCCGCTGGCGGCGGCTCCATCAGCCGGTCGCGTTTGGGAATCTCGTGTGCAGGCAGGGCTCCAAAATTCTTCTCGGCAAGTTTCTTCACCTCATCTGGTGTCACATCGCCCGCCACGACCAGGATGGCATTGTTGGGTGCGTACCAGCGGTGGTAGAAATCGACCGCGTCCTGGGTCGTGTAGGTTTCCATCTCGTGCCGCCAGCCGATGACGGGCAGGCCGTAGGGATGGTTCTGAAAGATGGCGGCGTTCATCGCCTCTGAGAGGCGGCTGCTAGGATTGCTCTCCACTGTCTGGCCGCGCTCGTTAAGGATCACATCGCGTTCGGGCAGCACCACGGTGTCATCGAGCTGTAGATTGACCATGCGATCAGCCTCGGCAGCCATGAATTTTGGCAGGTGCTCGGCGGCGAATTCCTGATGAAAGGCTGTCATGTCCTGGTTGGTAAAGGCGTTGTCAGTGCCGCCGACGCGGTCGATATCCTGGCTAAATTGCCCGGCCTTCATTTTTTTGGTCGCTTTAAACATCAGATGTTCGAGAAAATGGGCAATCCCGTTTTTGCCTTTTTCTCCGTCAGCGGCGCCCGCTTTATAGACGACAACCTGGAACACGACCGGTGCCAGATGCCGCGGCAGCACCACAACTTGCATACCGTTCTTCAGCGTGAAGGTTTCCGCTTCAAAAAGATCGGCCTGGGCGGGATTCGCCAGCAGGGATGAAAAACTAAGGCCGGCGCATATCGCGATCGGCCCTAACCACTCTTTTTTCCAATTCGGCATCAATATCCCAGGTTGGTATCAGAACAGGCCTTCAAGCAGGCCTTTCTGTTTGCGTTCGATGACCGGGACGTCGCCGGTGGTCGGTGCATTTCCTAGCGCCGCATTTTCCTGCAGGCGTTTCTGCTCTTCTTCGGGATTGACCACGGTGCCGTAAGGATCGGGCTTGCGCCAGAAGACGATGCTGTCGATCAGCTGCTTGGAGTTCTCTTCGTCCTCACTGGTCTCTGAATCGACGACCTGTCGGATGTTCGGGTCGACGCCGGTGACGCCAGCCGATTGCAGCAGGGAGGCTTCGCCGGCCGATTGGGCGCTGGAGGCCTCACCGATACCGATTTCGGGCAGTTTCGAGGGCGCGCCACCACCACCTGGAGAGCTAAAGACCACCTGCTGTGCTTGGTCGCGGGCTGTACCTTCTTGCGGGCGCGGGCTGCCCGGCGCCGGCGGCCGCAGGTTGTAGTCCGGCGGCATGGAAAGCGGTGCATTGGTGACGACCTCGAACTCGTCGGGCGAGCGCTTGGTAAGTCCCAAAGCTTCCTTGGTGGTGTTCGAACAGCCGCCGGCCAAAGCCGGCAGCGCCAGCAGGCCAAAGGCGGTGAGAATATATCTTGCGCGCATGATCTATGGGGCCTCCGATCCGACGCTCTTTTTACCCTTATCCGAGGATTGAAACAAGGCGTCGAACAAGAGAAGAACAACGCCGATCGAGATGGCAGAATCAGCCAGGTTAAAGGCTGGCCAGTGCCAGTCACTGACATAGAAATCGATGAAATCGAAGACTGCCCCAAAGCGCAAACGATCGATCACGTTACCGAGAGCGCCGCCGATAATGAGCCCCACGGCATAGCCGGGCAGCCGCGCGTTGAGGCGCATTAGCCAGATGCCGAGGCCGATACTAACCGCGACGGCGAGACCCGACAGCAGCCATGGGCCAGCATCGCGCAGCATGCTGAACGAGACGCCGGTATTCCAAGCCATCACCAGATTGATGCCCATGCCGCCAAGGGTGATCACCGGAATGA
>CAYOYT010000254.1:0-4448 GCA_964408245.1 uncultured Dongia sp.
CCGCAGAACCTAGAAACAGCTGAAAGCGTCGAGACCATCCTGCGCGACGCCGGTCCCGTGCCCGCAACCATCGCTATACTCGATGGTCGCCTCAAGGTTGGACTATCGGCTAAGGAATTACAGCGCGTCGCAAGATCTCCGGACATGGTGAAAGCGAGCATCCGAGACTTGGCCGTGCTGGTGGCCTCGGGAGGCAACGGCGCCACGACGGTCGCCAGCACCATGCGCGTCGCCGCCATGGCGGGAATTCATGTTTTTGTCACCGGCGGTATCGGCGGTGTACATCGGGGTGCTGCCAAGAGCTTCGACATCTCTGCCGATCTCGAAGAGATGACGCAGAGCGATGTGGCCGTCATCTGCGCCGGTGCCAAATCAATCCTCGATATCGGTCTTACCCTTGAATATCTGGAGACAGCCGGCGTGCCGGTGATCACCGTCGGCGCCGAAATCTTCCCTGCTTTCTATTCCCGCGAGAGCGGTCACAAATCACCTTTCACAGCAGCAAATGCCGAGGAAGTCGCCGCCATCGCCCGCGCGAAATGGGAGATGGGATTGAAAGGCGGCATCGTCATCGCCAATCCGATTCCCGCGACGGACCAAATCCCAGCCGAAGAGATCGACCGCCAGATCCTGGGCGCATTGATTGAAGCCGAGACGCTGGGATATCGCGGTAAGACCGTGACGCCTTTCCTACTGCAACATGTGGCCACCCTGACCGAAGGCCGCTCCCTGACAGCGAACATCGCGCTAGTGCGCCATAATGCGCGACTGGGTGCGGCAATCGCGGTCGCGCTGGCACGGTAGGGTCTTCAGTCACTCCCCTCATTCCTGGCTTCAGCTAGAATCCACCTTTGCCGCCCATCCTTTAGGACCGGGAAGCAAGTTGTTGATTTTTTGTGATTTGATTGAATTGTCATTCAAAATATTAACCACATCTATATGAAATAATTGACTTTATTTGGTAAATGAGATAGAAATTCTTTATATAAACGCGACCGATAAATCGGAGTGGGATGATGTCGATGATGAGCGAAATCAAGTCGGAAACCCCGAACGCCAAACAGACCTTGCGCCATGGTGGCCTGCCGGTAAGCTTGCCAGCGTGGTCCTATACCAGCGACGAGCTGATCGACATTGAATACGAGCGCGTAATTCTGCCCTCCTGGCAATTCGTCTGCCACATTTCGCAGGTAAAGAATGCCGGCGATTTCGTGACCCTGGATTTGAAGAAAGATTCGATCCTGGTCATGCGCGGCAAGGACGAGACGCTCCGCGCCTTCATGAATGTCTGCCGACATCGTGCTGCCAAGCTGCTGACCGGCAGCGGCAATTGCCGCGCGCGCATCACATGTCCCTACCATGGCTGGAGCTACGACCTCTCTGGGGAGCTCAAAGGTCTGCCGGCGGAAAGAACCTTCCCCGGCGTCGAGAAGGATCAGCTGGGTCTCAAGGAGATCGAGCTGGAAATCCTCGCCGGCATGGTCTTCGCCCGGGTCGTTCCCGGCGGCCCCACCTTGCGTGAGAGTTTTGGCGAGATGGCCGACGTCATTGCCGAATACAAGCTTGAGGAAATGGTGCCGGGCGGTGAACCCTGGATCGAAAGCTGGGATTGCAATTGGAAGATCGCAGTCGACAACAATCTCGAGAATTATCATATCACCGTCGGTCATCCAGGCCTCAACCGCATGTTCGACAGCGATCTGACCGGAATTCTCAACGAACACGGCATCGCCTATAGCAAAAGCGTGCTGAAGGATATTCCGTCCCCCAACCGAGCGGAGCGGATGTATCAACACCTCGCCAAGGGAGCCTTCCGGCGGCTTTCGGACGAGGCACGCAAGACCTGGACCTTCTTCTCACTGGCCCCGAATATCGGCCTCGACATTTATCCAGACAGTTTCGACATCTTCCAGATCCTGCCGCAGAGCGGCACGACCTGCCTGATGCGCTACCCGATCTATGTCCGCCCCGACACCAACCGGGAGGAAAGGGCGATGCAATATCTGAATGCCCGCATCAATCGCCAGGTCAGCCTCGAGGACCGGGAGCTGTGCGAGCGGGTCCAGGTCGGCATGGGTTCGCATGGCTACGAGCCAGGTCCACTTTCCAATTATGAGCATGCAGTGTTAGATTTTCACAATCGGATTCGCGCCGCCTGCCCCGTCGTCAACGATGCCAAGGCGCCGGTTTCCGGCACGCTGCGGCAGCGCAACGACGCCTTGTGCGGTGAGAACCGGTCGGCAGCCTAATCTTCCAGGCAAGGCCCCGATGCCATGGTTCTCCGACGGGCGAATGTGCCGCCCTTGGAAGGGGACAGAAACGATATGAGCCGCGAATTAGCCAAAGTGGCTCGACGCAGACAGCTCATCGAGGCGACCATTGACGGGATCTCTCGCAAGGGCTTTACCGAGTTGAAGATTGCCGACGTGGCGGCCACGGCCGGCCTCTCCGTCGGGATCGTCAATTTCTATTTCAAGAGCAAGGATGCGCTGCTGATCGCGACCTTGAAACATTTGGTCGATGATTACGAGCAGCACATGCAAAGCGTGCTCACCAAGGCGGGAAAGTCAGCGGCGGCGCAGATCGACGCCATGATTGAGGCGGATTTTGCCCGGACACACGCCAATAGGAAGCATGTGACGGTATGGTACGCCTTCTGGGGCGAGACGCGCTGGCGCCCGGAATTTCTGAAGCTGTGCACCGATCTTTCCACCTCGTTCCATAAATCGACCACGGCGAGTTTCCAGGCACTTATCGATGAAGGCGCTTATGAGAAACTCGATGCCAGCCTCATCGCTCGTGCCTTCAATGCGATGATCGACGGGCTGTGGCTCGACATGCTGCTCAATCCCAAACAGACCGATCGCGACACGGCCAAGGCAAGTGTCCGCGTGTTCCTGGGCGGGCTTTTCCCCAAGGAATTCGGCCGCCGCCAGCCCTCCAATGGCAACGCTGCCGCCTGACCTTTTTGACCGGAGTTTCCAATGACCCTGCCCTTGCCGCCCCGTGCCCGCGAGATCCAGACACGTATCCGCGCCTTCGTCGATGCCGAGCTCATTCCCTGGGAAGTCCATGCCGAAATGCATGATGGCTTGGTCCCCGACGATGTCTGGGCGCGGATGAAAACGATGGCGAAGGAGGCTGGGCTCGACAACATGGACATGCCCATCGAGATAGGCGGACGCGGCTATTCGATACTCGAACAGGCGGTGGCGCAGGAACAAACGGGCCGTGCCACCAACGCCTTGGGGTGGTGCGCTAATAACCCCCAAAAATGGATGCTGGAAGCCTGCTCGCCCGAACAGATCGACCGCTGGATCAAGCCGCTGATGAGCGATGCGCGACACGAGTGTTATGCCATCACTGAGGCTGAGGCGGGATCCGATGTCGCTGCCATCAAATCAACGGCGCGTCGCGAGGGCGACCATTACGTCCTTAACGGTGAGAAGTGGCACGTAACGAGCGCCAATCTCGCCGATTATATGTTCTTCCAAGCGAAGATCGCGGATGGCGCCAATGTGGGTGCTCATGCGTTGTTCTTTGTCGATCATGAGACGCCGGGCGTCGAGGTGGTGCGAACGCCAGCCTATACCCATAATTACCGCGCGCATCATCCAATCTACCGCTTTACAGACGTCCGCGTGCCGGCAAGCCATCTCATCGGCAAAGAAGGCGACGGCATGGGCTTTACGTATGCCTGGTTCCGCCACGAGCGGTTGATGATCGCCGCCCGGTGCTGCGGTGCCGCTGAACGGCTGATCGAAGAGACGTCGGCCTTTGCCCAGCACCGCATTGTCTTCGGCGCGCCGCTTGCCGACACGCAGGCCGTGCAGTTCATGCTGGCCGACAGCATCACGGAACTGTTCGCTGCGCGCCTCATAACCTATGAGGCAGCACGAGCGATCGATGCTGGAGCGGATCTCAAAATCGCACATGCCCAATGCTCGATGGCCAAGCTCTATGCCTCTGAGATGGCCGGCCGCGTCGCTGACAGGGCGGTGCAGATCTTTGGCGGTCGCGGATATATGCGCGAGAACGTCGCCGAACGCTTCTTCCGTGAGCTCCGCATCGACCGTATCTGGGAGGGTGCCAGTGAAATTCAGCGCGTTATTATCGCGAACGGCCTCCTAAAGCGCGGTGTGGGGAGTCTGGTCGACTGACTGCTTCTGGGCCATCGTTATACCCGGATCCAACTTAGTCTCACTGGCCGGGCATCTACTCTCACTACTGCATCGGGGAATCTTCACCACGATTGAACCCTCCCTAGCCAACCTCTGTTCGGACCGTTACATTCCACAGCAGTAGATCTGGCTGGGGACGGCCGCTTTTGGGGACGAAACAAGATGCTTCAGGGCGTTTGGCGGGTGACGCAGACGGTGCTGCCGGTCCTTATAGGCATCACACTCATCGAAGTGGCGCTTGGCATTTTGATGCCGCTGATCGGTATT
>CAYOYT010000255.1:0-4446 GCA_964408245.1 uncultured Dongia sp.
GCTTTACCGCTCCGCTCTGGCACCCAAAGCTGCGATACGCTCTTGCTGGTGAGCGAAGTTAGTATGACCGACCGCTATGTCTGTCCGCAGCCCAGCGATGATATCCGTATGGCTGCTGAAGTGGTGCAGGTATCGACCGATGCCTATACACCGCCGCCGGCCTACCCATTCTCTCGCGATAGACAAGCGGTGCAGGGCAGTGAGAAATTGACGGTTTCGTGTGCCGCTTAACGTTTAATCTTTTGGCATATAGCGGGAGGCGGACATGCAGCTCACCCAGTTTTCCGATTACTCGCTACGGACGTTGATTTACCTTGGCCTCCGGCCAGGTGAGGTCGTGACGATTGAAGAGATTGCAACGGCCTATGGCATCTCTGAGAGTCATCTCACCAAGATCGCGCATCGTCTTGGCAAGCTGCAGATCGTGGAAACCGTCCGTGGGCGCGGTGGCGGCATGTGTTTGCGAATGTCGCCGGCCGACATCAACATTGGCAAGACGGTGCGCTTGATGGAAACGAATATGACGATCGTTGAGTGCTTCGATGCAGAGCATAATACTTGCCCGATAGCTCCCGTCTGTTCCTTGGCATCAGTCCTTGGCAGTGCTTTAGAAGCATTTCTCGCCGTGCTCGACAAATACACGCTCGCCGATGTGCTGGAAAACAAGCGTAACCTCTATCCGCTGCTGCGGATCGGCAACTGAGCTGCACCTTGAAGACAGTTTCATCGCTATGAAATTATCGTAAAGCGTGTACCTGGCGCGGTTCTTTCCAGCCGTCATAAAATCCCTCACCAGGGGTCAGGCATTCAAGACAATCCCAAAAGTTCACTATTTCTGAAGAAATTGCCTATCTAATCGTCAAACGTACGATTATAAAGAACATTGCTGATTGTACTCCGACATTTCTCACATCGTCGTGTGCATCAGCGCTTTACGCGTGCCTTCCGGATACTTTTCACCTGTCGCGGGGTTCGGGGGCGTGCACAAGAGATGAGGCAATGTCCTTGGCAGACGGCGAAACCATTGAGAAAATCGAGCCTGAGGTGCAAATCGGCGGCCGGTTGCGGCAGCAGCGCAAGTTGCTGAGGCTGACCCTGGACCAGGTCGCAGGTGCTGCCGGATTGACCAAGGGATTTCTCAGTGACATCGAGCGTGACCGAACATCACCATCGATGGCCAGTCTGCTGCGTTTGTGCAAAGTACTTGGTCTCTCCGTCAGCACGCTTTTTGAAATCAGGAATTCAAACATCGTCAGGCTCAACGAGCGAGTCCGGATCAATTTCGGCGCGACGGAGAGCATGGTCGACTATCAAATCACGCCTGGTGGCATCCGGCGTTTGTTGTCGCTGTGGAGCAACATCCATCCCGGCGGATCGACCGGTGACGAGCTATATTCGCTTGCTTGCGAGGAGGAGATGGCACTGGTCCTCTCCGGCGAGCTCGTTGTGCAATTCGAGCAAGAGAGCCATCTGCTGAATTCCGGCGATACAATCACCTTCGATCCGAGGAGATTGCATACGTTCAGAAACCCCTCGCAGGATCGAGACGCCACGGTTCTGTTCGTCCTCACGCCGCCACCGCAATAAGACCACCAAACGCGCAGGCGTCGTGGCGAGTTATGAATGCAAAGGGTGCCACGGAGAGAGTGGGTGGATGATGATCAGTGCTCAACATCCAGGCGCCGATAACGTTGACGCCGCCGAGCATATGGACTAGAAGAACGCCGAAACTAGATCGAAAACGGAACAGGAACGTCTTCTCGGGCGCCCTCAATTATCGATAAAGCTCCGAACCACTAGTTTGCCAAGCGCATAGCTTGGGGGATCGTCTAACGGTAGGACAGCGGACTCTGACTCCGCCAGTCTAGGTTCGAATCCTAGTCCCCCAGCCAGTCGATCTCACTCAGAAACTTCCGATTTCTTTCTAGGCCCGGTTAGGCCGGTTTGAGAATGCGTTCCGGCCTTCTGCTCTTCGAGCCGGTGCCCTTACTGCGCCTTGCTGCTAAAGTCATTTCTAATCTGGTCCAATGCTGCCGGGTTCGGTGGTATGCGACCATAGGAATTGGCGCGTATAAGCATCGTACTTCCATATTTTATACCAGGTTCCTTTTTCTGTGTTGCCACCGTGAACCCAGAGTTCGGGCATGCCATCTTTCCCGGTATCAATAATTGTTATTCGTGCGAGTTGAGTAAGGTCTGAACCATTACGTACCTCAATCGTTTGAAGGGGTGAGTGATCCAGATTGTGAATGATTTCGATTTCATAATACATATCCTGCATATGAGTAACATTGCTGATCACATACTCACCCATTTTTCCCCCGGCTATTCTTTCTCAGTTCATGCCAACAGCGTCCTCGGTAAATATTTTATCAGGTTGCCGTATGTTTTGGATTAATTGACGGCAACCTGTTCGCTTTCAAGTTCGTCAATCGACTCAAGAACATCATTGATATACGCTCGAATGTAAGCAGGATCTCTATGTGTAAAGTCACCGGCATCCGCGCAAGACATCATATAGGAAAGCATATCCCAGCATATCTCGCCTCGCTGTACAGTCGGCAATATCTCTAAATTCTGCGTCTTGAGATAAGAAATCGTCACGTCATAGCCCGCGCCTGCAAGAAACTCGACGTCGAGATTTGTAAAGCAATCAAAGTTACTCATTTTTGCACGCCATATAAGAGAAGCGTCCTCCACAGCACCGTTGAGATACAGAGCGAGTGCAAGGCCTTTGAGCATAAGGGGTGTGCCCCAACTGGAGCTGGCGGAAACAATTTCAGCTTCAAGAAGGCTCCTTGCCCAAGCGAGATCTAAACCACTTTGGTTCATTAAGACGGATTTGAGCTTAATCAGATCAGCTTGTTGCATAATGAAGTTTCTCTTGACGTTAAAGTCATGACAAAAGATTTGTAAGTTGGGTGTAAGGCAAACTGGCGATGTTCGCTACGGAGTCAGCGAGCCAGGCCTTGCGACCGACGAGTCAAACTCAAGGAAGAAGCCACTACATGATGTCTCCGCGCGAAAAAGATATGGTAGTTTAGTTGTGGTACTCACGCCCGTGGCTTCAATGGTGTAGAGAGATACGACAATCTAACGACAGTGATTTATTTCTATGTCCACTGTTCTGTCTGATGGCAACTTCATGCGATAAGTGAAGACTGCGCCGCTGCTGACAAATGTCTTAAGGCCACGCTGGCCACATATTGTTTGCGAGGCAAGCTCGGTTGATTGAGCTTTAAACTGCGGTATCTCAGCGTCGGCTACGGGCACGGATATATCGACAAAATAAGTGAAGCTCTTACTATCAGCGGATGCGCCGGTAATGGTGGTTGCTGTATCCATAACGATCGGAACGCTTGCGTTGATTGCCTCCGCCGCCTTGGCCAATTCACGTTCAAGTTTCTCGGGGCTCATCGGACCGTAGGCTCTTTCGAGAAAAGTGCCAATTAAGTGAGCTATTAGAATTACGCCAATACCAAGAATGGCGAAGACAGATGATTTGCGCTTGAAGACGCTTATTGATCCGTTATGAGGCTTGCCTTCTTGTAGGTGTGAATCTCTTTCCATCGCAAACCTCTTATAGTAACCGACTATCTTCAGAAACTACGCAGAGCTCATCAACGGAGCAATAAGAAGGACGATCAGTCGAACTCATATGTGACGCTCGCCACATGTGAGTCACATAAGGGCTGTATCCGTGCTGCGTTTGGTGTTGCCGTCACTGCTCACATTTGCAGATATGCTCCGCCGTAGATAAACACCAGAGAGACCAAGTCTTACATAAAGAGTTAAACCAGGGGCATTTGGCACGATCATCGGTAAAAGCAAAGGTAAATGATGCCTTGCGCACACCGTTCTGACGGATGACGACCATGTAATCCTTATGAAACGCGAGATTTGGAATGGCGATTGACCTCACCGTCTAGAGTGGCACGGGCGGGAGGTGATAAATTCACACTGTGAACTGGTAAGGCCCCGTCGTAGCCGCTAGATTTAATGGAGACGATCTCCCTAATCGTGCGATGGAAACAGGTGCAATGCAGACTAATCCATCGTCGCGAGCAACAGCCTGTCTCACTAGATAAGTTTGTCCTGCGAGCACGATAGCAAACGTTAACAAGCGCAGCAGGGCCATGGTTAAGCTAGACTGCGGAACTCCGCAGCTATTCCATGTTTTCTCAAGCGCCGGGCATACATCTGCAAAGCCTGAGTATAAGCATTAGGCAGTTCCTCCAGAGACTTCCAACTCTCCCAAATGACTATGTCCCGGCGGTTACCCTCACTTATCTGGTATCTAAGATAAGTATTAGCTTGTTCTTTGAGCACTCAGTTACAGCGCATTTGGCAACGAATATGTCGCACCATGAAAAACCCCGATCTGCTTCAACAAGATGAGAACAACCCAGGTAGAAATTCTGACTACCACACCCGCAACTCTGTCTC
>CAYOYT010000256.1:0-4444 GCA_964408245.1 uncultured Dongia sp.
TCCATCGACCGTATGGTTTGGGCCATGACCGAGGTCAATGCCAATTTGGGCGGTCAATTCGAAACCTCGATCCTGGCTGGCAAATTGGTGGAAGATGCGCATAAAGCGGCGAAAGATTTCGTCAACGCCGCGAGCATGGAGGAAATCGTCTTTGGTCAGAACATGACCACCCTCACCTTCATGATGTCACGAGTCCTGGGCCGCGAATTCAAAGCCGGCGATGAAATCGTCGTCTCGCGCATGGATCATGACGGCAACGTGACGCCCTGGGTGATCATGGCGGAAGAACGCGGCCTTAAGCTGAAGTGGCTCGATTTCAGCCCTGAGACGTTCGAATTTGATCTGGCGCAACTCGGCAATATCGTTACCGAGAGAACACGCCTCGTCGCAGTGGGTTATGCCAGCAACGTGACCGGTACCATCAACAACGTAAAGGCCATTGCTGCAGCAGCCAAAGCGGCGTCAGGTATGAAGGCGCTGGTCTATGTCGATGCTGTGCAATTCGCGCCGCACGGCGTCATGGATGTACAGGATATCGGCTGCGATTTCCTGGTCTGCTCGGCTTATAAATTCTATGGGCCGCATTACGGTCTGCTTTGGGGCAAGCGGGAACTGCTTGAAAAGCTTGCTGCCTATAGGGTTCGCGCCTCGACGGATGAACTGCCGTCTAAATTCGTGACTGGCACAACTAACCGCGAAGAGCTCGCGGGTATCATGGGTGCCATCGAATATTATGCTTGGCTCGGTCAGAATTTCGGCGGTGCGTCGGACCCGAAACTGACTCGTCGTCAGCGCATCGTTGCCGGTACCGAGGCTATGCTGCGCCATGATCATGGCCTCGCGGAACGCCTCATCGATGGTTTGGAACAGGTGAAGAATGTCCGCATCATGGGCATCACCGACCGCAAAGCTTTCGCGCGCCGCGTGCCGACGGTTTCTTTCGTGATGGAGGGGAGCGATCCGACCGAAGTCGCCAAATTCATGGCGGATCAGGGGATCTATGTTTGGGATGGTCATAATTACGGTGTGGAACCGGTCGCGCGCCTCGGCCTCATTGACAAGAATGGCGTCATTCGCGTCGGCCCCACTCATTACAACAGCCCGGCCGAAATCGATCGTTTCCTGAGAGCCCTCGACATATATCTGCAGCGGCGGTGACGGTGGTGTTATGATAGGCTAAGTCTCAAATGTCGTCAGTCCTTTGTCCCAGCCCGCGAATGTCGCTATCGGTCGGCAGAGGATGGCGTTTGAGATGGGTGGAGGTGCATCATGTACAAATCGATCGTCACAGCCTTGCTTCTGCTCTTGGCGACTCCCGCCGTGGCTCAATCGACCAGTGATGCCGAACGCCTCGCTGGCGAGGGTGTTGCCAAGATGCTGCAGGCGCTTGATCTGCTTCTGAAGACCGTTCCACAATACGCGGCACCCGAGGTGCAGCCCAACGGCGACATCATCATCCGCCGTCTGTATCCAGAAGATCGACCCAAGCCAGCGCCCCAAGAAGAGGGTGATGATGACTTAGGTCACGGCACTGAAACTTGAGGCGTGGCAGCGCTGTTTTTAGGCCTGACCTCACTCAGCTTTCGTAGCTTAGCAGGCTGTGGACCGGTATGTCGAAGCGCTTCCGGCCGTTGAGGAAGGAAAGCTCGATGAGGCAGCCGATCGCCACCACGTTGGCGCCGACTTTCTGCAGCAGCGTAACTGCTGCCGCCATTGTGCCACCGGTCGCGAGCAGATCGTCGAGCACCACCACGCGTTGACCAGGTTTGATAGCGTCGGCCTGAATTTCGATCACGTCCTCGCCGTATTCGAGATCGTAGGCATGACGGATGGTTTCACCAGGCAACTTGCCGCGCTTTCTGACCATAATGAAGCCGGTTCCCAGGCGGTCCGCGAGGGGAGCCGCCACCAGGAAGCCGCGGGATTCGATCCCAATCAGCACATCTGGCTTATAGGTGCTCAAAGTCTCGGTCAGCTGATTGAGAGCCTCGTGCCAAGCCGCCGCATGGGCGAGCAGGGTCGAGATGTCATAAAAGAGAATGCCAGGCTTCGGAAAATCTGGGACATGGCGGATGTGTTGCTTGAGATCCATGAGTGCCTGACGACGTTGGGGAAGGTGGCTTATACCGTTCGTCTGGCTGTATAAGCCATGGGCCGGGGCCGGAAAAGGGTTAAAGCGGAGAGCGGGGGAGCATGCGTAAGTCGCATCGGATCGACAAAGTAGACGTGAAAATCCTAACGGCGCTGCAATCGGCGGGTCGGGTTAGCAATCTTGAGCTCGCCGCCAAGGTGGGCCTTTCCGCCAGTCCCTGCCATACGCGTCTGCGGCAACTGGAAAGGCAAAAGGTCATTCGCGGTTACCGCGCCGATATTGACCTTGGCAAGGTCGCTGACCATGTCGAGATCCTGAGTTTCGTGACGCTGCATAAGCACGGGCGAGCTCAGCAGGGAGCTTTCGAGCAGCTCATCGATGAAACACCTCAGGCCATCGCTTGTTATCAAATCTCGGGAAATTTTGATTATATCGTCCACTTTGTTTGTCGCTCGGTCGGCGATTATGTCGAATTGCATCACGCGCTCATCGAGCAGGCCCCCAACATCGCCTCGGTCACGACCAACGTCATCATGTCCGAAACTAAGAAGTTCTCTGGCTATCCTCTGAAAGAGCTGATCGATCCCGGCGAACTCAAGGCCGAGCAGAGCTAAAAACAGAAAATTCTTCGGCTGTGGGGCCTCAAGCTGCGTAAAAATTCTGCCCTTGCGCCCATCAAAAACGACAAATCCCGCTAAACAATTCTTATTTATCGCTGAGCCATGATGGCTTTCGCCGCGTGGGTGTCCGGCGCGGCGATTTCATTTCCATCGGCCCGTGAAGGATGAATTGGTAGATGAAAAAGATTGCCGCCGTGCCAGCGAAGTCGAAGACTACCCAGGACGTGAGTCCCCGCGACTTAACGGCAACGTCACTGCGGGCTCAATTGGCGCCGCACGCGGCCATTGCCAACGATCCAACTCCCAGACCTGGGCGCGCACTGCAATTTCTGGCCGAGGAAAAACCCGCGACCCCTTGCCTTGTTGTCGATCTCGACGTGGTCGAGCGCAAATATGCCGCTCTCCAGGCTGCCCTGCCGCAAGCTGAAATCTTTTATGCCGTGAAAGCTAACCCGGCACCGCAGATTCTCGGTCGCCTCGCCAATACGGGTTCAAGCTTCGATACCGCGTCCTCCGGCGAAATCCGTGCGGCATTGCAAGCTGGTGCCACTCCAGACCGGGTGTCCTTCGGCAACACAATCAAGAAGTCGGCAGACATCGCCTGGGCCCATTCTGTCGGCGTGACGCTCTTTGCTTTCGATGCCATTGAGGAACTGCGCAAGATCGCCATTCATGCTCCAGGCGCGCAAGTCTATTGCCGTATTCTGGTTGAAGCGGAAGGTGCACTTTGGCCGCTCAATCGCAAATTTGGCTGCGTGCCCGACATGGCGATCGAATTGCTGATCGAGGCTGAGCAACTGGGCCTGGCACCTGCAGGCGTTTCATTCCACGTCGGTTCGCAGCAGCTCGATCCCAGCCAGTGGAATCGTGCCATTGCCGCCGCTAAACTGGTTTTCGAGGGCTGTGCCGAGGCCGGGGTTAGCCTGAGCATGATTGACCTGGGTGGTGGCTTTCCGGCCGGATACACGCCAGGCGTTGCTGGGATCGAGGCTTACGGCGCTGCGATCGCAGAAGCTGTCACATGCAATTTCGGTGACAATTGGCCGCGCCTTATCATCGAGCCAGGCCGTTACATGGTAGCCGATGCCGGCGTCATCGAGGCTGAGGTTTTGTTGGTCTCGCGCAAATCCGCCGGTGAAGGGCGCCGCTGGGTCTATCTCGATATCGGACGCTATGGTGGGCTGGCGGAGACCGAAGGCGAGGCCATTCGCTATCGCGTGGAAGCCTTGGGTAAGGTCGCGGCCGCAATGGGTCCAGTCATCCTTGCTGGCCCGACCTGTGACTCGGCCGACATCCTCTATGATAAGGCCAATTACCGTCTGCCCTTGGATCTAAAGGCCGGCGATAGGGTGCGGCTGCATTCGACGGGTGCGTATACCACAACTTATTCTGCCATTAATTTCAATGGCTTCGACCCGTTGAAGGCCTATTTCGTCTAAGACCTGTAGGTTCCATCATTGCTGTGCGAGGGCGGGCTGCTAGACTGCAGCCCGTTTTGCATTTGAGGCAAGTATGAGCGCCCCCGGATGGGTCAAATTCAGCACCAGCGGCGGCACAGCGATTTGGTCGTGCGGCGGAGCCTGGACCATTGAGTACGCGACGCGTCTTTCGCGGGACCTTGGCATTCCAGCCGAAGCTCAGGGCAAGGCGGCGCTGCTCGATATTGCCGCCATCGATCAGCACGATACGTCCGGAGCTTGGCTGCTGCGCCGCCACGGCAATGCGCTGATCG
>CAYOYT010000257.1:0-4443 GCA_964408245.1 uncultured Dongia sp.
CACCAGATGCTCGCTCTGATGAGGATGTTCGAGATCGATGATATAGCGGCCCTGGACGTAGCCGTGCGAATGCAGACCTTTCTGATTACTGATATTAAGAGCAATATCCTCCGGCCCCAATTCCTTGTTCATCCAAGCAATCGCCGCTGTGGTAAGTTCAGGCGTTTCGCGACCGATCGGTGCGTAATAACCGAAGCGGAGCAGCGATTTTTTCGGCTCCAGTGGGATCATAACAAAGGTACCGATCATGTCCGTAAAGGGAAAGCAATAGAAGGTCATGTTCGGCCAGAGGCCGATATTGAAGAACCAGTCGGTCTGCCAGGTGGCCCCATCGATCAGCAGACCGTAAGCCTCCTTCGCACCGACATTGGGCGGCGCCATATAGGTCCACCATTGGCTATGCGGCGTCAGACGATACTGACTAAAGTCGATGAGCGAGGTGAGATGCTTGTGAACTGGGCCGGAAAGGTCGAAATGATAACCTTCGATCGAATTCTCCTGAATGACCTTCCAATTGGCCGGGACAATCACATCCACTTCCTCAACAAAGCGTACATTATCAAGATCGGTCAGAAAGCGGCGCATCTCTGCTTCCGCGCCCGATGCCATTTCGGCAACTGACTTCGCGTTATCATCGAGTGTCACATAGACAAAGCCGGCAAATATCTCGAAACGCACGGGCACTTAATCCGTACAGCGCCTTGTCAAAATCCTTCAGGCATTCAGTGCGCGGTGCCGCGCGTAAGGCGCCATCTGGACCACAGAACCAGGAGTGATAGCCGCACCGCAGGACGGCCGGAATCTTACCGCGGCGCGCGGTCAGCAGGCGGTTGCCACGATGGCGCCAAGCATTATGAAAAGCACGGATCTTGCCGTCCTTATGCGACATGACGAGTACGCTTTGCTCGAAGATGTCCTGTACAATGAAAGCGCCTCGCTCCTTGAACTCATTCACATGACCGACGACATGCCAGCACGTCATGAAGATGTTCTGCTTCTCCTCTTCAAACACTTGCGCGTCGTGAAAATAGGCGGCTGGTATCGAATGGCCCGTGATCGGATCGCTATGATCCCACGACATCACCTGGCTGGGCATTAAAATGCTCCTGGCATTAGAACGGACGAGCTGATGGTGGTGGTACAACACTTAAGGGATCAGATGAAAACGGTCGTAATACTGTCGCACAGTTGTGTGTCTACTCTACAATTAACGCATTGATATAATTTATTTACTTTATGCCGCTGATGGGAATTCCAGAAACTTTCGATGTGCAGCTGATAATTTCAGCCAACAAATGTTCTTTGCTTGCTGGTAATTGGTTTGTTGTTCGGCTGGAATGAGCACATCGCCGGAGCCAAGCCTGGAACGCCAGCCAACATCACATCGCTTTTGTCGTGCTATCCGAGTTTTCGCATATGGGCCTTTGCCCTTGCGATCGAACCGCTTTTCGTCGCCAATTGGTTGGCGCAAAAACAGCTCTTTCGCTGGTCGACCTTGTCACTTGATGGATTGTCGGTGCGCGCCAGCAATGGCCAGCATTTACCGGTCGACGGCGCCTTGGGTGAGACCACCTGCTAACAAACAGTCATAGTGGTGGCGAGCTTCGACGCCAAGATCCATGCCGGTGATCAGCGTCTTCTCAACTGGCTTCGGAAGATAGCGCGTTTTGGCGTTGCGATCGGGGCGATCGAAACGGGAAGCGAAATCTTGGCGGCGGCACGCCTGCTCGACGATCGGCCTGCAGCAATTCATTGGGATAATCTCGAGGCTTTAGCGAGCGCTATCCAAATTTCGCAGCCGGCGTGCAGCTTTACACCATCACCCGCGATCGAATGACCTGCGCCGGCGCCACTGCGACGCTCGACATGATGCTGCGCTGGATCGGCGAGATTGTGGATGCCGATCTCGCCGCCGAGGTGGCAAAGCATCTTTTGATGCTGCGCGTAAGGCAAGCGAGCGAGAGCCAGAATGATGGATCTTAGGATACACACCCCGCCGCCAATCAAAAGGTCGAGGCCGCCTTGAAAATTATGCAAGACACGCTCGACGAGCCGTTGTCCTGCCATGAAATCGCCGACCGCATCAATCTCTCGCAGCGCCAGCTACAACGACATTTCCAGCGCCATCTGGGCGTCAGCATCGCGCGCCAATATCTTTCTTATCGCCTTGCCAAGGCACATAAGCTGCTGCAACAAACCGAATTGCCGGTGTCTGAAATTCCGGCTGTCACGACGCATGAGGGCCTAGGCTGCCGGACGAAGCCCTAACCGCGACCGACGAAAGGCATTTGCGTCGCCATCACCGTCATGGTGAGAACATTAGCGCTCAAAGGCAGGTTTGCCATATAGGCAACCGCTTCGCCGACATGGCGCGGGTTCATGGTCGCTTGCGGCTTCTTCGAACCGTCCGCCTGCAGCGCGCCTGCCTCGATATATCGAGTCATCTCGGTACTGGCATTACCGATATCGATCTGGCCGCAGGCTATATTGAAGGGGCGCCCATCCAGTGCTGTCGATTTATTAAGTCCGGTAATGGCGTGCTTAGTCGCCGTGTAGGGTGCCGAATTCGGTCGCGGCGTCGTCGCTGAAATCGAGCCATTATTAATAATACGACCCCCTTGTGGCGATTGCGCCTTCATCATCTTGAAGGCCTGCTGCGTGCAAAAAAACGTGCCGTTCAGATTGGACGCGACGACTGCATGCCAATGTTCCGGAGTCAATTCTTCCATCGGAATGGGTGGTGCACCTATTCCAGCATTGTTGACGAGCACGTCAAGCCGGCCCCAGATCGATTTTAACCGTTGAAACGCAGCAGCCACCGCCGCCGGGTCGCCAATATCGGTGGAAATTGACATGGTATTAGCACCCGATGGGTCGAGTTCCTTTACCGTGTTCTCAATCGGCACGCGGCGGCGACCGACGAGGGCAACTTTGAAATCCGCTTCCAGCAAGGCGCTGACAATAGCTCTACCAACGCCAGTACCTGCGCCGGTGACAAAGGCGGTTTTGATAGTCATGAATGCGATACTCCCGCTTAGCCGATCCTGCCGCCCAATTCATCCTTGATATGGATGCGGATGATCTCATCAAACGAGCTTTCGGCACGGAAGCCAAGAGCGATGGCGCGGTGCGGATCAAAATCACTGGGCCAGCCAGCGACGATCCTCTGGATGGCAGCATCTGGCTCTCGGCGGATCAGCTTTACGGCCTTTCCGCCGGCAACGCGGTGCAGCGCGTCGATCTGTTCGCCGACTGTAGCGGAAAGGCCCGGCAGGCTAAGGTTGCGCCGCGGCCCGACCTTTTTCAGATCGAGCGTCGCTGCATGCAGCAAAAAGCCGACAGCGGCGCGTGGGCTGGCATGCCAATGGCGTACGCTTTCGTCGACTGGCAAAACCGCTTCGCGGCCAGAAAGTGGTTCGCGCAAGATGTTGGAGAAGAAACTGGAAGCTGCTTTGTTGGGTGTGCCCGGGCGGATGCAGATGGTGGGCAGGCGGATACCTATGCCGTCAAAGAAGCCCTTGCGAGAATAATCCGACAGCAGCAATTCGCTGATCGCCTTCTGCGTGCCGTAAGAGGTGAGCGGTGCATGGAGGAATGTGTCGTTGATCTTTTCGACGAATGGCGCGCCGAAGACTGCGATTGACGACGTGAAGACAACACGCGGCCGATAGGGTTGGCGCAACCTTTCCTGCCGGATCGCTTCAAACAAATATCGGGTGCCATCAAGGTTAATGCGATAGCCCTTATCGAAATCGATCTCGGCTTCGCCAGAAACAATCGCCGCGAGATGGAAGATGATATTGGGGCGCACCGCGGCAAGCCTTTCCGAAATTCCTGGCCGCGACAGATCAGCCGTCACCGTCTCGGATGTGCCTTTGAAATCAGCGGGGTCTGCCAGCGGAACAACATCGACAAGCGTCAATTTATCAACCGCCTTATCATCAAGGCCATGTGCTACCAATCGATCGGTCAGTTTGCGCCCAATCATACCGGCAGCGCCAATGATGAGAATGTGCATGAAAGAAAAACCTCTTCCAATAATATCGTGGGCAAGCTGCTTCAACTTACCGATTCAGCGTTGCTTCTATTTCCTGCCAATCTGCGGAAAGATTTACCCTTGCCGGTGACAGAACCTGTTCCGTCCAGGCATAAAGACAAAGCAGCGGGACATCGCCAACCCATGTCGCATGAACCTGCTCAGGTGGATTCCACACAGTCTCGCCTGCTTGTCTGATAATCCAGGATTGATCTGTGCCGAAACGCCACCGGCTAGGACCGGTTAGCGGCACATAAAGCTCCGAGGCCGGATGATGGTGATCGCGGTACAGCGTGTTTGGTGCGATTAGAAGGAAACCCACATCAATATCGCGCACCCATGCTGGATCAACATCGGCGATCAAACTGACATAAGCGTGACGGCGCGGAAAATGCGGACCAATTGTG
>CAYOYT010000258.1:0-4389 GCA_964408245.1 uncultured Dongia sp.
CCGATAGGTGCGAATGTTTTCGTACTGTTTGTCGGTGATCTGAACGATGTGAACCTTGCCGACTGCGGGCATGGCTTCCTCAACCCGTCGTTCCAGCGATTCCGCTTTTTCCTTGCCAGCGCAGAATTTTAAGTAAACCGAATACTGACTCATTTCGAAGCCAAGGTCGAGCAGGTTGAGGCGAAACTTTGTCGCCGCCTTACGTTGGTTCTTTGTCGTCACCGGTAAATCGAACAGGACAATGAGCCACATGATCCGATACCCACTGAGAGCTGTTGCTTCCATTGGCGCTGCCAGCGCGCTCTTCTTCCTCCAACTTTCTTTCGCCATGTGCTGAGGGGCTTCTGGCATCGGTGCCGTCAAGCCTCCAGTGGTCGCGGCGGCAGGGGCAAATCGAGCTCCTTACCTTCACCGGCGAAGACGCGCGCCAATGATCGTGCCAGCCTTTCGGCGCAGAGCATCAAAGGCGTCCGACCAGAATCTGTCGGCAGGTCCAGCACCATGATGCGCGCCAAGGCGGCCTTGGTTTCGCGGTTCACCTCCGTCATCCCTTGCCGCAGCAGATGATATACCTCGCGATCGACCGTCGGTCGAAACGGTTCCATCAGATCGTCCACCAGGACCATCGGATTACCGCGATTTGAATGCATCAAACCGAAAGCAGGGTGGAGGCCTGCCGCCATCACCGCGCGGGCCATGCCAGCCCGTAACACAGCATAACCATAGTTCAGCAAACCATTGGATCCGGCGCCGTCTTTGTCACGTCTGAATTCTTCCCCCAACAGCAGCGGCCAATAGCGTCGTGCCGCCTCGGCTTCCACATTATCCGGGTCACCGGAACGAACCTTGCGTGAGAGCAGATAAAATCCGGCATGCTTGGCGCCAACGGCTTCCAGTGTTGCAGCCTGTGCCAAAATCTTGGCACGCACCAATTGCGACCAGAGTTGCTTTTTCATGGGCTGGCTGGCGGCGACCTGGTCATTCATGCGCCCTGTCTGCATATGATGAGCATCGACCGGCCATACAATTGCCGCCGGCATATGGTTAGCACCGCACAGCACGACCGGTATTCCGCGGTTGGCAAGCTCGATCAACACAGTGTTCGTGCAGGTAAGCCCATGCGCGTTGGCAATGACGGCGGCAATATCGTCGAGCGGTAAGCGGCCTATCTCGCTCCCTTTATCCATCACCATAAGGAAGCCGCGCTGCAAGGCGATGTGCCGTCCGTCTGTCTCGATTTCTATTACCCGACCGACCATGCCCTAGATTTCCTCCGGGGATTAAATCGAGTGTAATGCTTCATCGGGTGGAATACGCCAGACATACCCCAATTCATCGACCCGAACGCGTTCGGCATTGAGAGACTTTAGCGTGTTATACGAGGCCATCAGCCAGCGGAAGGGATCCGCTTCGTCCGCATGCCGTTGATCGAGGTTTCCGGTTTCATTGTGAGGCGCCAATTTGAATCGCCCAGATGATGCATCTAGCCGATGTACAACCATTACGGTTCGTTTTCCGCTTTGATCCAACGCAACAAGGTCGCCCTTGCGAACGCGCATGACGAAGCGGGGCACCGGCACCTCTTGCTGCCAAGCCGGGCGGTATGTCGGCTGACTGGCGCGATAAACCGACATTGCTTCACCAACCCACTTTCCGTTTGCCTTTTCGACAATGTCGACAAAAGCATTGTCGCCGGCGCTGTAAAATTTTGTGGGCGTATCAGCCTCCGCTGGCACACTTATCAGGTATTCCAGTTTCTCTTTCTTTAGCAGGCGCACATGTCGGATGCCGTTAGGTAGCCCTGGAATATCGGTCCGAGCTGCGAATGCCTGCAAGGCTGCTTTAAAGTCGCGGCCAGCCGTTGCTTCTGCTGCAATGTGAGCTGTTACCAGGTCGCGCAAGCGCCGGTCGCGAATGCGTTGGACTTCTTTGTCGTTGAGATTGCGGAAGTTCTTTCTATAGACGAGGTTACCGTCTTCCTTTTCAGGCTCTTTGACAGCACCATAGGCCGTGTCTTCGTGCAATTGTCCCAAGGTCGTGCCGTTACCATCCTTGCTGGTTCGGCCGTGATCCGGCCGATGCGAAACTGTCATCGCGCGCAAACTTGCATCAAGGTCGTCTCTCAGACTCGGCCAGGGTACGGGTACGACGATTTTTTGCCGTTCGTCGTCATAGGCACTCGCCATGCGCTGTAGCAGACTGCGGTCGGTGAGGGCTGCGACCAGTGCATCGATTGTGTGATGCCGATGGTCTTTACGATTCTTGGCTTCGCTGAAATTATGATCAGGCAGCAGTTCGTTGAGCCGCCATTTGCCGCGGATCAGGGCTGTCATCTTGCCGGGCAGAACGTTGATCTTATAGGGGTTGGTGACGGCGGACAGATACTTTTTCGCAAGCTTCGCCAGCCATCCTGTCTCGTTGAGCTGCCTTGCTAGGAAACCATCTTGCGCATCAAAACGCTCACGCGCATCAGGGCCAAAGCGCCAGCGCTTCGGGCCTGGCAGATTTGCGGCTAGCTGTGTGATCTGTTCCCAATCATAACCGCTGCCACTACTGGGGCCAAATGCCTCGAAGGGAGTGCGTTTGCCTTTGTCACGGTTGGCACGGCGCAGACATACGACTTTATTGGTCGCGCTGTCATCCAGACTATCGGCAAACGGAATCAGATGATCGATATCCGTTTCTTCCGACATCAGTTTCTCAATGCTGATCACTTCGCCGGAGTAAGGACAACGCCGGTCCATTGGATCTTTCTCGTTTAACTCTTCCCACAAGCGGAGCTTCAGACGGCTGCGTGCATTGTCTGGTAACCCCAGTTTCAACAGCTCTGCGGCGCGCGCCTGATTCTTGCGCTGATTCTTCGTTTGTTCTGCGTCAAGCTCCGCTAATTTCTTCGGTGACAGCTTGAAGTCCCTTGTCATCTCAAGAGCAATTTCGCTGGGTGCGCCTAACTCAGCGATCAGCGCATTCACCACGCGTCGCAATTGCCCAAGTCCAATATGAACGGTCGGGTTTGGAAACCGACCCCAGCGCTTTTCCTTATCGTCGTGGGGATCGCCTGAACCTACTAACTCTTCTTCCAGCCACTCGCCATAATAAGGCAGGTAGCCGTTGAACGATATTTCGCCGTCTGGCTGATGGGCGTGGTCGTAGCCCGCCGCCTTTGCCGCCGCCGCATAGTCCATCCCGGCTTCAAGATGTGGCAACATATTGATGTGGCAACATATTGCGGATCGCGCGCAAACCAAGGCGGCAATGGCCATCGGGTAGTAGGGCGTCGGCCACAGACTCAGCAAGCACTTCGCTGACGCCCGTAGCCTGCATCAGCCACCCAATCAGCGCAGCTTCATCAACCTCATTTTCTAGCTGCGTCACGATCTCGATTTGTTGGGGGAGGGACAGTGAGCGCCATTTTTCACCTAGCAATTTCTTGCCGGCTAGCCTTGCTGCCGTCTCGTCACCCAATAGATGATCACGTCGCTCGCTTTCCAGATTAAAGCGGCATTCTTGCCCCAGCTTCGTCAGTCCGCGTATCTTGTTGAAGCTGACCTTGTTACTCTCAAACAGAGCTAGCGCAATCTTATCGCCTTCATCCTTTGTGAGGCGCCGTGCAGCCTTACCGGTTTCGGTGATGGCGAGGTTGCGCACCTCCTGCCAGATGCGGAAACGTTGCGCCAGCGGATGCGACCAAGCGCAGCGAAAACCTTCCGCGTCATCGTTAACTTTGGCTGGGTCCAACGAGCATTTACCGACCGGCTGTTCTTTCAGCGGACGCTGATGAAAGATCGCGTGTTCGATGGCACCGCGGGCTACGTCGCTCATCCCAGGGTTATGGGCCGCTTGTGCCTGCCATATGAGAGTGAACTCATCCCGCAGCATCTGACGGGTTGGGTAGAAATCGTATTCGACTTTCGTGCCGACCGCGCGGCCACGGGCACGGACTCCTTGCCGATTGCGATGGCGGCCAAACAGGAACTCACCCAGACTACGGGCGCCCGCAGTTGCCATCGCCGCGCTGAGGTTCGTCGCACCTACTTTGATGGCGCCCTTTTCATTGCTCTTCTTTTCGGTCTTGCGATTGGATTGGAACCCGCGCCGTTGGTTGAGATGAAAGATCGCGCGGCCGAAATGGTGAGCGGGCAGGGCATCATCGAGTGCGCGGGCCCGCAATTCGTACGGGTCTAGATGTTCCAGCGCCTTTCGCTCTGGCTCCGTTGCCGGCATCAATCCATGCGTGACCAACAAAGCCATTAATTGTTGGCGCCGCTTCAAATAGCGATCGCGCCGACGTCGCGCGCCGCGGGCGAGGCGTCGGTCGGCTGCATTTGATGTCTTTGATTTTGGATCGCGGCCATCAGGATAGATACGCACACCGCCTGGCCCCAGGCC
>CAYOYT010000259.1:0-4380 GCA_964408245.1 uncultured Dongia sp.
CATTTTGGTGAGTGGCGTTTCGATCTCCTGCGTTGTCATCGGCAGATTGCGCGTGATCTCATAGCCCATGAGCAGTGCGATTTCCTTAAGCAGCTGTCGGAACAGGGTTGTTGGTGTAGATTTGTCGCGCATCATCGAAAGCTTATGCTGGATCAACGGGTGATCGAGTACGTTGAGTGATGGAAATTCCTTGAACACCTTGATCATGTTCCGCTCCCTGTTGCCGGCCGTTTTGCAATTGACCGGATTATTCTTCTTAGATGACCTGGAAACCGTGCTTATAGGGATCACGATCGTCGATGAAGATGGTGTTATAGCCTGTCACACGTGCCCAACCTTCAATCGACGGGACGATGGCTGGTTTGTTGCCGACGGCCGCTGCTTTCTCCACTCGACCCCTGAAAATCGAACCAATAATGCTTTCATGGACAAAATTGTCGCCGACCTTGAGCTTGCCCTTACTGGCGAGCTGGGCCATGCGGGCCGAGGTTCCAGTACCGCAGGGCGAACGATCAATCGCCTTATCGCCATAGAATACGGCATTGCGTGCATGTGCTCCCGCGACCGTGGGCCTGCCGGTCCACAAAATATGCGACAGACCCCGGATCGTGGGGTTGTCGGGATGCTCAAAAGTATAGCGCTCGTTCATTCGACGACGCAGCTCGCGGCTCATGGCAATGAGATCACCGGCCGAGAAGTCGGCTATGTCGTCATAGCCCTTCTGCGGCTCGACAATGCAATAGAAGTTGCCGCCATAGGCGACATCGACTCTGATCGGTCCAATCTCTGGACAATCGATCTCCAAGCCCTCCGAATGCAAGAATCCCGGCACGTTGGTAAGGCGAACGCTCTCGACATATTCGCCGACCTGCTCGTACTGGGCGACAACCAGCCCCGCTGGGGTATCGAGCCTCAGCTCACCCAGCTTTTTCGGACGAACCAGACCGTTTTCAATCGCCACCGTTACGGTACCGATTGTGCCGTGACCGCACATCGGCAGGCAACCCGAGGTCTCGATGAACAGGACAGCAACATCGCAATCCTCCCGCGTCGGTGGATAAAGGATGCTGCCTGACATCAGGTCATGACCGCGCGGTTCGAACATGAGGCCAGTCCGGATCCAGTCGAATTCCTTAAGGAAATGCTGGCGCCGATCACTCATCGTCGCTCCCAGCAATTGTGGCCCACCGCCTGAAACCACCCGCACGGGGTTACCGCAGGTATGCGCATCAATACAGGAAAAGGTGAATCTGGCCATAGTTAACCTTTTGATCGATAAAGCACTTAAGAGCATTGCAGGACATGACAGCGAGGCTGCCAATTGATATAACCCGGCCTCCTTCTTGGCAATCTTCAACCGACTGATTTTGCATACCTAATGAACCAGGATACTTTGCTTCCGGATCAAGGATTGGCCCGCTCTGGGAAAGTTGTCGCTGGCGCGCCACTGCGACGGCGCTCTTTTCTTCGCCACTACGCCATGATCTTCTTCGCACCGATCTTACTGACCGCGCTCTTTACATCCATGCTTCATATCTTCCTGTGGCGGGTGCAAGAGACCACCGGCCCGATCAGCGCGGCGCAATTGCAGGAGCGGACTGGCGACCTCTACGGCCCAGCGCTGATCTATCGCCCCTTCGCTTACAAGCTCGAGCGCTACCGCCTGAGATCGCCGGACATCCTTCTGGTCGGCTCATCTCGCGTCATGCCTTTTGCCGGCGAAGTCTTCACCGCACCCGTCCTCAACGCCGGTGGCTCGGGTAACACGCTCGAGCAGGCCGCTGCCTTCACGCGGGCGGCTGTCGCCCTTCACAAGCCTAAAGCCGTCTTGCTTGGGCTCGATTTCTGGTGGTTTAATCCCAATCGCGGCGACGAGATAGGCACAACCGGCGATACGAGCGACGATGTCGACCTGTCACTTACTCAGCTCGTCGCTCCCTTACGATGGATTTCAGACGGCAACCTTCATGCGAGCTCTTTTTTCGAGGCGTTCTTTCCTTTTCAAGAGCTATCTTCTGGTATCGGCGCTTTCGCCAAGTTCGGTGGGCGCGGCTGGGATATCTACGGGCGCTACGATTACGGCACGTTGCTTGATGGCGGTATGAAAAGTGACGACCGCCAATTCAAGCGGACTCTGAAACGCCTTCAAAGTGCCAAGAATACCAGCAAAATGAGCGTCCGCGCGGCGCCGTCGGCAGATGCTATTAAAGCGCTTCGCGAGCTCGTCTCAGAACTACAAGCTCAGTCGATTGAGGTCACTTTACTTTTGCCACCGCTGGCCAACGCCGTTCGTGAAGCTATCGAGCAAAATGCAGAAAACCGGCTTATACCCCTGTGGCGTGACGCGGTCATCGATCTTGGCTTTCGCGTTTTCGATTTTACTGATTCCCGCTTACTAAAATCCAACGATTGCGAATTCGTCGACGGCTTTCATGGCGGTGAAGTGATCTATCTACGTATTCTAGATGCAATCTCGAATTTTGATAATAGTGCTCTGGCAAAATCGATCGACCGCGACATGATTAGCGGCCTTATTACGGCAAATAGCGGCCATGCGCGCATTGCCGAACTCCGCGATCATGACGTACCGCCAGAGGTGGACTTTCTCGATCTTGGTTGCCAGAAAACACTTTGATCCCAGCCATGCTGCTCCAGCACGCTCAGTGAGACACCGACATGCTCTTTAACTCTTACCAGTTCATTTTCGCTTTCTTACCAATAACTTTGGCGCTTTTCTTTCTGCTGGGTCGTTTCGCAGCGCGAGATATGGCCATCGGCTTTCTCGCATTCGCCTCCGTCTTCTTCTATGCCTGGTGGAACTGGGTTTATATCCTCCTCATTCTAGCAGAGGTCGTGTTCAGCTTCGTCATCGGCAGACAGTTGGAAAGAACAGATATTAATGATCGCCAACGACGTATGATTTTGACTGGTGCTATTGTTGTGATTCTGGTCGTGCTCGGCTATTTCAAATACACGAACTTTTTTCTCGGCGTTATCAGTGATCTAGGCGGCACTCAGCTTGGGCCCTGGGCCATCATTCTTCCGCTCGGCATCTCGTTTCATACGTTCCAACAAATTGCCTATCTAGTCGATGCGTACCGACGCTCCGCCAGGCATTATCGGTTGATCGATTTCTGTCTGTTTGTCACGTTCTTTCCGCAGCTCATCGCCGGCCCTATCGTTCATCACAACGAAGCCATTCCGCAGATCCACCGACCAGGCTTTTTGCATCCGCGCAGCATCAATCTATTGGTCGGTATCTCGCTTTTTGGTTTGGGCTTGTTTAAAAAGACGGTGATCGCCGACACGTTGGCGCAAATCGCCAATCCTGTCTTCATAGCCGCTCATAGCGGCGCTGATCTGACGCTAGTGGAAGCCTGGATGGGCACCCTCGCCTACAGCCTGCAGCTTTATTTCGACTTCTCAGGTTATTCCGACATGGCGATTGGTCTGGCGCGGATGTTCAATATCCGCTTCCCGGCCAATTTCCATTCGCCCTATAAGGCGGTGAGCATTGCTGATTTTTGGCGCCGTTGGCATATGACACTGTCGCGCTTCTTGCGTGACTATCTTTACATCCCCATGGGCGGCAATCGGCGTGGACCAGCCCGACAGATGCTCAATCTATTTGTGACCATGTTGCTGGGAGGTCTTTGGCATGGCGCCGGCTGGACCTTTATTATCTGGGGGGCGCTGCACGGTGTCTTCCTAGCAGTTCACCGACTGTGGTCCGGCTTTGCCCAAGATCGTGGCTTTACGATACCGCGTTGGCTTGGTTGGCTTGTTACCATGCTTTGCGTCATGACAGCCTGGGTCTATTTCCGCTCGCCTGATATCGCTACCGCTCATAGCATCCTCGCCTCGCTGATCGGCGGAAATGGCTTTGGGCTAAAAACACCTAACCTTTCCGCGCTGCCACTGGAGGGTTGGCCGATCATTTTGCTCGCGGGCCTGGTCGCCACATTGGCACCTAACAGCGCCGAAATATTCCGCCGCTACGCGCCAACGTTGAAGCTCGTTACCTTAGCTAAGCGCCAGCTCGGTCGTTTCGAGAGTCACCTCGAATGGCGGCCGGTAACCGGCTGGGCACTTGTGGCTGGTCTGGTAGCGACTGCGGGCGCCGTTGCTATCCTTGGATGGCAATCAGAATTCCTTTACTTCCAGTTTTAGGACTAAGATGGCGCGACAAGAAATTTACCTAACTGTATTTTCCCTGCCCATCGCGCTGGCATTTGCACTGCTCGGCGTCTCCTATTTGACTCTACATCGCCTGGGAGAGGATATCAGCCCTCTAGCTGCTGCTGAATTGCAGCAGACTACCGATATTTCCTATAGCTCGGCTCTCTTCTACCGGCCGCGACCTTACAAAATGGAGCGCGC
>CAYOYT010000260.1:0-1691 GCA_964408245.1 uncultured Dongia sp.
GCGCCAACATAGGGCGTGGCATCGGTATGGCCGGAGATGGCGAGCTTGTTGGGCAGGTCTTTAACTGCTTGGGCGACAAGGCTTAGAAGCTTGCGGCTCTTTTCTGCCATTTTCGCGCTGCCGGAATCGAACATCGTTTCCTTCTCTTTGTCGAGAAGCTGGATCCGCAAGCCGTCCGGCGTCTGATCGATTTGCAGATTGTCCTTGAGACCGGAGAGGTCCGGTGACTCATCGATCACCTGTTGGATCTGCTCCTTCACTTGGTCGAAGCGTTTGGTCTCGGCCGCTTGCAAAGCGGCCTCTGCCTCTTTTTCATCGATAGGCTTCTCGCCTTCCGAGGTTGCGCTGGCGGCATCATCCTCGCCGGCCTGGCCAGCCTCTTCGACATTAGCTTCCGCTGCTGCGCCGCCAGCGGTTGTTTCCATGACTTGCGCCTGACCATCCATCACGGCGACGGTGGTCGAGGACGATGACATAGCGATAGTCGGGTCGAAATAGTTGCCGATCGCTTTCTTCTGCTCGTCGGTCGTATTGCCGAGCAACCAAAGCAAAAGAAAGAACGCCATCATAGCTGTCACGAAGTCGGCATAGGCTACCTTCCAAGCGCCGCCGTGATGGCCGCCGCCCGACTTTTTGATGCGCTTGATAATAATTGGTCTTTCATCCGCCATCTGACAGACCTCTCAGCGCGTGGCCTTGCAACGGATTAGGGCGCCGACAGGGCGCTTACCGCTTGTTCGACTTCGTAGAAACTGGGCCGTTCCGTCGACCATAGCACCTTGCGGGCGAACTCGACTGATACGGCCGGCGGATAGCCCTGCATATGGGCCAGGAGACCAGCCTTTATGCACTGGAAATATTTGGCATCGGCATTGTCCGTGGCGCCAATCGCCGAAGCCAGCGGCGCAAAAACGCCATAGGACATCAAAATACCGAAAAACGTACCAACCAACGCCGCGCCGATGAGATGACCCAGTATTTCAGGCGGTTCCGTAATCGAGCCCATGGTGTGAATGACGCCCAGCACTGCGGCGACGATGCCGAGGGCAGGAAGCGCGTCTGCGACGAACTGGACTGAATGGCTGCCGACGTGGAGTTCGGCGTGATGGGTCTCAAGCTCGGCATCGATCAGTGTTTCGACCTCGTTCGGGTTTTCTGTGCCCAAGGTCATCATGCGCAGATAGTCACACAAGAATTCGATTGCGTGGTGGTCGTGTTGAAATTTTGGAAACTGAGCGAAGAGGGTGCTCTCATCCGGCTTTTCCACATGGGCTTCAAGCGCCAGCATGCCTTTGGTCTTAGCCAGGCGAAAAATCTGATAGAGCACGGAAAGGAGCTCGAGATAATCTGGTTTTTTGTAATGGGGGCCTTTAAACGCGCGCTTAAACCCAGCACCGACGGCCTTCAGGCCGGTTTTTGTACTAGAGATAATCAGAGCGCCAACGGCAGCACCCAAGATGATGACGAACTCTGATGGCTGCCAAAGGACGCCCAGATGGCCGCCATGCACAGCATAAGCGCCGAAGACGCAGCCGAAGACAACGACGATGCCAACGATAACCAGCATGGAATGCCGAAACCCGCCATTTTTTGTTCTCGCCCAAGATCGCTGGTTTTAGTTAACACTTGGTTTAAGGGCCGGGACAAAGGCTTGAATTGCGGTTCAATCCGGCGTTTCAAGGCGCTTCCGC
>CAYOYT010000260.1:1701-4355 GCA_964408245.1 uncultured Dongia sp.
GGTTCAAGAACAAGCTGGTTGGTGCCACCTTCCTTCAGCATACGATAGATACCGTCGCGCCAATCCGAGAGCCCATCGGAAAAATGAGGCGAGAGTGGGTTGCCGGACTGTCCACCCGCGATGGCGAAGAGAGCGCCATCCGGATCGGCAAAATCCATCAGAAAACGCAGGCTAGGCCCGTGGATATGTGGTAGCGCCACGCCGTCGCGCGGCGGCATGGCTGTGCCACGGTTGACCGAAAAGAAGTCCCCATCGGTTTCTAAATCGGCGGCCAACCAATCCCGCAGTAACGGAATTTGGCTGTAAACCGGATGTTTGAAGGGAGCTGCGTGGCTCGCCCCCCAACGCCAATGTGCCGGATCCGCGCCATAGGCTGCCGTCAAATCGCGCCGAGTCTCCGCCAAAGCAGCGGCGAGAATGTCGATGCAGCTTTCCTTGTTTGGGCTTACTACGTTGTCGCAGGCGCGGCCGTCGGCGAGCAGAATTTCCAGCCGGTCGATTTGCCAGAACCACCAATCGGAAAAATGACCGCGCATCTCATCGGCGAGCAGATGCTTAGCGACGCGATCGATCCAGATTGTGGCAATGAGCGGTGCCGCACTATCGCGATCGACGGACCCATCCCAATCGGCAAGGATCGCTGCAAGAGCTGGGTCGATGGTTTGCCAGTGTTTGACGAAGGCGAGCAGGGGTGCAGACTGATTGTCGAGCTGTATCTCTTTTAAACGATCCAGGTTCTGTGGCGCATCACCAGCAAGCAATTCGCGGATGCGCTGGGCGCGGGCATCATCGGGCCAATCGGCCGTGATGAATGGGCGATAGCCGAGCGGACGGATATCATTGTTCGCGGTGATGATAAATTCGCTGCTGTCACCGCGCATTTGCGGCAATGACGACATTGGCAGAGTGCCAATCCAATCATAGGCGCCGCTCCAGCCCGGTGCCGGCACACGGCTGTTCTCGAAAATAGCGCGCCGTTCCGGAACGCGGCCGGCAGCGATGAAGCCCGTAATGCCCTCGCTATCCGCGTAAACCACATTCTGTTGCGGGGCATGAAAATCAACGAGTGCCACCTCTAGTGCCGCCGCATTGTGTGACTGGTTGATGCCAAGGAGGGCTTCCGCGGTGCGATCGCCAGGAAGTAGCGCCGTCCAGCTCAAGGCGAGGACCGTTTCCGGCGTTCCCGGGTCACCGCCGAGATCGGAGACAACGGGCCCGTGCCTTGTGCTGCGAACCGTGATCTCCATATCGTCAGCCCCTTTGACGCGGATCCTCTCCTGTCGCGTCGCGATTGGCTGCGGACCTTGGGGTGTTTCATATTGGTCGGCCCTTCCGGCGATAAGCCTCTCTTCGAAGAGATCCTGCGTATCGCCATGCGTGGTGGTGAACGTCCAGGCGACATGACCGTTGGTACCGATCATGACGAAAGGAAGGCCGGGTGCCGTAGCGCCGGCCCAGGTCATCTCCGGCGTTTCGATCCGCGCCATGTACCAAGTTGAGGGCAGGGTCAGGCCGAGATGCGGGTCGTTGGCGATGAGCGGTTTGCCGCTAGCACTGCGCTGCGGCGCCACGACCCAACTGTTTGAAGCTTCGCTGAGGGGTTGGCGCCAGAGTGGGCCGACAGCATCGTCGGTGCGGGCGGCTTTCGGCGATGGCGCGTTAACCAGAAGATCGTAGAGATAATCCGGCACGCCGCGCTTGAGAGAGCGGTTGGTGATCTCAGCCTGCCAGTTGTTGGAGAGATCGAGGGCCATCAATCGCCCCCAGACCAGTGAATCCGCCGGCTGCCAGGGCTCCGGCCGATAGTTCAGCAGATAGAACTCTGGTGACCACGCCCCGCTGTGATCGGTGATGAAGGTGTTTACACCCACGGTATAAGCGTTAAGAGCTGCTTTCAGCGCCGGGCTTGCTGCCTGAAACTGATCCTCGGCTGAGCGATAGAGGCCAAGCGTGCGCATCATGCGGTCGGTCTCCAGTGAGTCTGCACCCAATATTTCGGAAAGTCGTCCGGCGCCCAAACGTCGCATGCCGTCCATCTGGAACAGTCTGTCCTGCGCATGAACAAAGCCTAGCGCGAAATAAGCATCGGCACTCGATTGTGCATTGATTGTCGGTATCCCGCGTTCGTCGCGGGTGATCGAGGTCGCAGCATGAATGCCTTTGACCGTCATATCGCTGTCGACTTGCGGCAGGCTGGTACGTAGCCATAAGTAAGCGGCGGCAACGCTTATCAGCACAATAAGCAGAGCCACTCCAACAATGCCAGCAAGCCAGCGCCACATTTTCAACACGCTTTTCCATCCTCGACGTGCGACAGCAGGGAGAGGACATTAACTGCTTTAGGGAAAGTCTGCCAGAATGCGGGCGCGGTCCTGATCAAGCTCCGGAGCTGCCGGTCGGAATGTCGGCTCGGCAAAGCCGGAAAACTTGATCGGCGAGCCGGCAACAGCTAGGGGCGCGACGCGCTCATCGGCGACGGGCAGCACGATATTGCGGTGCTGTACCTGCGGATCGTGGATCGCCTGCGCCACATCATTAATCGGTGCGGAGGGGATGCCTTTGCGATTGAAGAGATCGAGCCAATGGGCCGAATTATGGCGGATGAGCACGCCGTCGAGTATGTCCTTTAAGGCCAGCACATTCTCCGATCGTTT
>CAYOYT010000261.1:0-4351 GCA_964408245.1 uncultured Dongia sp.
ACCATAATCATTGTGCTCCTCAAATTGTTATAACATAACAATTAGGCGTGGTCAGGGGGACTCTTGGCCGTTCGGTAACAATCCTAATGTAAAAAGCGTTTTATAGATGTTTCACATGAAACATTTCAGGAACATCGGCCGATTACCAAGCTTTGGCATGGTCGCCTGGCCGACAACCAGCTCTCAGCGCTATAATGGAACCTAGGCCTTGACGTGAGCATTGAATTCTTAGAGCGACACAGCGAAACGATCTCAAAATGACTTATTGTGTTGGACTGAAGCTGCGCGGCGGCCTGGTGATGATCTGCGATACCCGCACAAATGCGGGGATCGATAATATCTCCTGCTTCCGCAAGCTCCATCTGTTCGGAGTTCCCGGTGAGCGTTCGATGGGGATTGCGTCGTCGGGAAATCTCTCTGTGACACAATCGGTTATCAGCCTGCTCAGTGAAGGCTTAGCTGATCAAGAAACCGGTCAAAAGCGCACGCTGCTTAACGTTCCTTCCATGTTCAAGGCAGCGCAGCTGGTCGGCGAAGCGGTGCGCGAGGTCTATCGCACCGACGGGCCGAGCCTCGAGCAGCATCAAGCGGGTTTTGATGTCTCGCTTCTTCTGGGCGGTCAGATCAAAGGGCGTCGACTGCGACTCTTTATGATTTATGCCGCCGGCAATTTTATCGAGGCGACCGGCGACACGCCTTATCTACAGATCGGTGAGCACAAATATGGTAAGCCAATCCTCGATCGCGCCGTCACCTATGAAACCGACATCAATGAGGCGCTGAAGCTAGGTTTGTTGTCGATGGATTCGACCATACGCTCAAACCTCGCTGTTGGCCTACCACTCGACATCATGGTGCAACGCGCAGATACGTATACGCCCGAACTCGTTCATCGCATTCATGATGGCGATCCTTATTTCGAGGAGTTGAGCCGCAAATGGTCCGAGGCGTTGCGAGCCAGCCATCAGGCTATCGCACAACCGCCTTATAAGGGCGTAACTGGTGCCGCGGCCATTGCTGGTGGTGCCGGCCAAAGCAAACTCGCCAGAGCAACCAAAGGCACAAAGCCCAAATCGCGACCCAAGAAGAAATAGATGGATATCGCGGCCTTCCGCCAAGCCGATCTCGCCGTATATCTCACCAACGCGCGCAAACTCTCTCTCTCAGTAAATCCTGGTAAGGTTCCTTAACTATCGCCAAGCTAGAGTTCTGACGTGAAGCCGGTCCAGGGGATGGTTCATGAGTGCCTATGACGCGCCGCTGAGAGAAATTCTGTTCACGCTGGAAGAGATCGCCGGTCTACCACAAATTGCGACCTTACCAGGCTATGAAGAGGCCTCGCCAGAGACGGTGGCGGCGATCTTCGAAGCGGCGGGCACCTTCTCAAGCGAAGTTCTAGCGCCAATCAACCGCAACGGTGACAAGGGCTGCGTTTTCAAAGAGGGCAAGGTCACGACACCCGAGGGCTATCGCGATGCCTATCAGCGCTTCATCGCCGATGGTTGGAATGCGGTCGGCTTCGACCCTGCTTATGGTGGGCAGGGTATGCCACTATCCATCGTCACCGCTTTGCAGGAAATTTGGAACAGCGGCAGTGTTGCTTTCGCCGCCTGCCCCATGCTGACCCAGGCCGCCGTCGAAGCGCTTTATCACCATGGCACTGAGGCGCAAAAGAAGAAATATCTACCCAAGCTGGTGAGTGGCGAATGGACCGGCACCATGAATCTCACCGAGCCGCAGGCAGGCACGGATCTCGGTGCCATCCGCACCCGCGCGGTGGATGATGGCAATGGTAACTATTTGCTCAGGGGTCAGAAGATCGTCATCACGCATGGGGAGCATGATTTCGCCCCTAATATCATCCATATGGTGCTGGCACGACATCCAGGAGGGCCGGCAGGCCATAAAGGCCTCTCACTGTTCGTGGCGCCGAAATTCTTGGTAAACGACGATGGCAGCCTAGGTGCCCGCAACGACCTCGCTTGCGTCTCGATTGAGCATAAGCTGGGGCTTCACGGATCACCTACCTGCGTCATGGCCTATGGCGAAAAAAAAGGCGCACTGGCGGAGTTGGTGGGCGACGCGCTGCAGGGCCTGCCGCACATGTTCACCATGATGAACAACGCGCGTCTCACGGTCGGCGTGCAAGGGCTCGGCATCGCCGAACGCGCGACGCAGCACGCTGTGGCATATGCCCGCCAACGCGTGCAATCTGCCGTGGCGGGCGCGCCCGCTGGTAGTAACCTTCCAATCCTTCATCACGCCGATGTACGGCGCAACCTCGCCACCATGCAGGCATTGACGCAAGGATCACGAGCGCTAGCTTACTTTACTGCCGGTGCGCTCGATCGTGCTAAGCGCCATCCGGATGCGAATGTCGCGGCACAAAATCAGACACTAGCCGATCTCATGATTCCGATCGTGAAGGCATGGAGCACCGATCAGGGCATCCGCACGTCGTCTTTGGGCGTTCAGGTGCATGGCGGTGCCGGCTATATCGAGGAGACCGGTGCGGCGCAATATTACCGCGATGCGCGCATCTTCGCGATCTATGAAGGCACCAACGGCATCCAGGCGATCGACCTTGTTGGGCGCAAGATTCAACGCGATGATGGCCGCACCATGCGGGCGCTGATCGAGCAGATCACCACCGATGTGGCGGCATTCGGCGTTCAGGGCGAAGATCTACCAGCTCTGCGCGACCGGCTGATGCCCGCGATCCAGCGCCTCGGGTCAGGCACGGATTACATCCTGATGTCGGGCAAGAAAGATCCCAATCTGGCACTGGCTGTGGCACAGCCTTATCTCAACCTCTGCGGCACGATTCTCGCCGGCTGGCTACTAGCCAAGCAGGCGTTTGCGGCGAGCAAGCGCCTTGCGGCCGGAGATGACGATGGCGCATTCCTCAAAAACAAAATCGCCATGGCACGCTTTTATGCCGACAATATCCTGGCCGAAAGTGCTGGACACCTCGCACAGATCAATGGCGGCGCTGAGAGTTTGCTTCGGATCGATCTAGAAAGTTTGTGAGGCTTCTCATACCTCCTGGATCGTCACGCCCAGCTGGCAAGGATTAACGCTGGGCCTGAGCATGACGATGTTTTTTCCGCTGGCTTTCAGCTACCCAGCAACAGCACGTCGGCCGGCGAGAAGGTGATAGCGGCAGAGCTACCGCGTTCCGGCGGCGTGACACCTGGATTGTTGAAAGTGTCGAGCGAGAGCAGGCTATCGCCGATTCGCGTCTTAATGCGCACGACCGAACCCAGAAAAGTGACATCCTCAATACTGCCGGTCAGGCGATTGCGTTGGGCACGATCAGCGCTGTTGGCGGTAGCCCCTTGCCCGCCGAAGCCTTCCAGCGTCGCGACTTCCGGACGCAAAGCAATGGCGCAGTCTTCACCATTGCCCGCGCCGTTAAGACCACGGCCGATCACGATTTTCTGACCAGCAATGTCGACGGTGCCGCTCGTGGCATCTACGACCTTGCCGTTGAGCACGCTTAAGGTGCCGACGAAATTAGCGACGAAACGGGTCTTGGGATGATTGTAGATCTCGAACGGTACGCCAACTTGGTCGACACGACCTTCGTTCATGACCACGACGCGGTCCGACATAGAAAGAGCTTCTTCCTGGTCATGAGTCACATAGATGGTAGTGATGCCGAGTTTGCGCTGCAGCGAGCGGATCTCCTCGCGCAACGAAATGCGAATCTTGGCATCTAGCGCCGATAGTGGCTCGTCGAGCAACAAAACCTGCGGCTTCACGGCCAAAGCGCGTGCCAGAGCGACACGCTGTTGCTGACCACCGGAAAGCTGATAGGGATAGCGCTCAGCCAGATGCTGCAGCTTGATGATCCCCAGCATTTCCTCGACACGCGGGCCGATCTCAGACGATGGCCATTTCGCGATCTTCAGGCCGAAGGCGACATTCTGGCCTACGGTCATGTTGGGAAAGAGCGCATAAGACTGAAACACCATGCCGACATTTCGCTGATTGGGGCGAAGATGCGTGATGTCCTTACCGTCGATCTTAATCGAGCCAGAGCTTGGCAATTCGAAACCAGCGACCATGCGCAAGGTCGTTGTCTTGCCGCATCCGGACGGCCCTAGGAACGAGACAAACTCGCCGCGCTCGATCGCGAGGTCAAAGTTCTGCACGACCACATTCTGGCCAAAGGCTTTACGGACTTCCTTGAGTTCGAGAAACGCCATGACTTTACCTCTGTTCGCAAGCTGGCCGGTCAGCCGCCATGCTTGGTCTGTTTTGCGCGGCCGAAGACATTGATCAGGCCCATGCATGCCCAGGTGAGCACGAAGGCCATGACCGCCAGGGCCGATGGTTCATAAGCGCG
>CAYOYT010000262.1:0-4335 GCA_964408245.1 uncultured Dongia sp.
ATACAACACGTTATTGCGGCAGATCGACAAGCTGGCGGAAGATTCCGGTTATCAGGGTAAGAATCTTCTGCTTGGCAGCGGCATCCGTCTGGATGCAACGTCGTCCTCGAAAAGCGGCACCAACGCCCTGCCCGGCGTCACCGCGTCGCGCGTCACAAATGTGACGAAGGCCGATGACTATGTGATTAATATCACCGGCGACGGCCGCATCTCAGGCAATGCCAGTGACATCGCCGACACGGAGCGAGATCGCGGCATCAGCAATCTGGTCATCGGCGGCTTCCAAAGTAAGACATCCGGCAATCTCGACCCAATCACCATCCGCTATACTGGCGGCGTCGGTAAAGCAAAGACTTTCACCATCACCGAAGGCGATGTGGCCGTCACGAAGACATTTACAGTGCAGGAATGGAACCAGGCCAAGGCAACCGGAAAGTTGCTCAACTTTGATCAGCAATTCGCTAGCGGTACGCATGTCAACTTCGATATTGATTTCGACGAGGTCGACGATGTTGCCGATACGAACGGCCTTGGCACCTCGACAATCGAGAAATTTGTCAACCTCAGCGTCGATGTGGCAAACTTCAATGGTGTCGGCCAGACCATTTCGCGATCAGCCGGCAACCTGCTTGGACAGCAAAAGCTTGCGGATGGGGAGAACGCCTGGAACTTCGACACAGGAACACCGCGCCTGACCATCGACGAAAAGACAATTCTACAATCCGCTGCCTACAGCGCCACTATCGGCGATTCCTATGGTCGAGCATCTACTGGCATCGTTGGCCAGCCGGTCATTTCCACGACGGGAATCTCAAACGACTTCACCTATGTGCTGACGGCGGCGGGCAACCCGGCAAATTTCGATTTCACGACCGGAAAATTCACGACCTACACCGTGACGACGACCGGCCCAACCTCAACCGTAGCTCTGTCCGTTAGTGCCGATGGCATCTACACCTTTAGCTCGATTGCCGACAACGGCCAAAGCGTCGATATCAATTTTCTGACGAGCGGCCTCAATGGCATCACAGTGGCCTCGGCTTCAGATGCAACTCAAACCAACACTACTGAAAACGTTACGGGCGGCGCTGTCTCTGCCGGCAACATCGCGCTGACCAGCATTACCGGCATGGCCGACAACCTTGCACACAAGATCAAGATCAATATGAAGACTGACGGCTCTGCATCGACCTTCGTACTTGAAGATGGATACGGCGGCAAAGCGCTTGTTACCGGCGATCTCAACTCAGCCCAGGTATTGAGCTTCGTGATCAGCGGCGGCGTCAATAGCGGTGCTGTCGTGCAGATCACGGTCGGTGGCACATCGCTGCGAGCCGACGCAGAAGCGACACTAAGCTATAATGCCCTTGGTGCCTTTACGGCACCCGACGAGTTGCGTTTTGACGTACGCGCGGCACAAACCGGCTTCGCATCGACACTTAATACTGTCCAGGTAACTGACGGCACGGAACAGAACAACCTAATCGTGCAGCTCAATGAAACCAATACCAACCAGGTCACGGTGGTGAGCCGTAATGTCAAGACAGATGGGCAAGGCTTGGCGATGGATTTCGCTCAGAACAGTTGGCTCGACCGGGCGGATATCGACAATGCTTCGGCAATGATTGATGCCGCGAAGATCAAGCTGCGATCTATCGCCTCGGCACTCAACAACAACCTCGACGTCATCACGACACGGTTGGAGTACACTAAGGAATTTATCGACGTGCTGGCGGAGGGCGCCAATAAGCTCGTGCAGGCCGATCAGAACGAAGAAGGCGCTAACATGCTGCAGCTGCAGACCAGACAGCAGCTTGGCACCATCTCACTCAGCCTTGCAAATCAGGCGCAGCAGGCCATCCTGCGTCTGTTCTGAGGAACGATCCTCGATCGACCCTCGGCATCCTGGCCCAGCGATTCGCTCCCGCTGGGCCGGGATTACATCGAAGGCTTCCAAGAAATACGGCGCCTGAAGTCCCAGGCGCCGTTTTCGTTTGCAGACTTGCAGACTTCTTAGCCGATTTTGAGAACGGTCAGATCGAGAATCCCTGACTCGCCTTTTCCGGATCCATTGTCAGCAGGCTTTGCGGCATTTGACGATGCCGGCTGCTTACCGCTGGAGATATCGAGGCAGCTCACAGGTGGCGCCATGAACTGGCCGTCACCGAGATGAAAATCCCACATCGCAGGACAGGAATCCGCAGCAGTTTTACCGCCCAGATCTTCCAGGCGCCTACATAGTCGGTTGACGGCCTCGCTGTTCGGCGCAAGTTCGGAAGCGCGCTTTAGAGCGATCTTCGCTTCGGCACCATCGCCAACACTCAGGAGAAGATCTCCCAGCAGCAGCCATGCTGGAACAAGCTGGTGATCGAGAGAAGTCGTCTTGCGAGCCCAGCGCAGAGCCTGTTGCAGATCTTTGGTGCCAGCAAGAGCACGCGCATAATTGAAGGTCACATTCGGTCTGCTCGAATCTAGCTCGACCGATTTCGCCAGGACACTTACCGCATCTGGGTAATTCTGCCGCATGACAAAAACATTGCCAAGATTGCCAAGCACGTCGGCATCATTCGGCGCTATTTCACGCAAGGCAATCAATAGGCGTTCGGCTTCAATATTGCGATCGACGTTGATGAGGCAAACAGCCATCCGCTTTTTGATTGAAATGTCACTTTCACCGAGCGTTACAGCGCGTTCGTAAGCTTCTAACGCCTTGTTATATTCTTTCAGTTCCGCATAGGCATCGCCCAGACGCGCCCAGGCAGCGACATAACCGGGCTGTTGAATAACCGCCTTGCGCGCCACCTCCACTGCCTCGGCATTTCGATGGGCGGCCACATAGCAGGTAGCAAGATTATTCCAATAAAGTGCCTCGGCAGGCCTCAATTCGGTCGCTCGTTTAAGAAATTCGATGCCCTCACTTGCCCGCCCCGTGCTCCCCAGGGTTAACCCCAGCAGATGCAAAGCTTCGGGGTGATCTGCATCGACCGCCAGGAGGTGCCGAAGGATTTTTTCCGATTGTGCCCAATTGCTTGATTGCGCCGCGGCCACCGCTTGATCAATGAGCACCTGGGTCGTCGTCTCATCCGTCCCTTTGACATCCGCAGAACGCAAGTGCTTGGCAGCTGTGCGGCGCGCTTTACGATTCATTTGATGTACTCCCGGCTCTGTCTCGGGCACCCGGAACGCCGATGCGCCTGACCTGTCGTCTGCGCTGTCGATCAAACATCTCAATATTCATTCAGAGAGCGGCCGCCGCAATCGCGCGATTGATAACGCCACCGGTCGACTTTCCCTCTTCCTGAAGGATAGCATCGAGATTTTTATACCACATCTGCGGCACTTCATGGCTTCCCCAGCACCAGTGATCGATCCTGGAGACAGGCTTGACCACCGTTTTGCCGAGATGAGTTGCAAGATGAGCGGTGACATCATCCACAGCGATCGCGCTATCCAGCGCACTCATCTGCGCCGCGTAAACCGATAGATTCTGCTGGCCACGCGGATCGACAATCATATTGAAGCCCGCCTCAACAAACGCATCGAGATCCGCCTGCGGTGCATTGCGCTGCAACGAAACGACGGCAATATCCGGATTGTCAAAAAGTGGGGCCCAATCGAGGGGATTGAACTTCACTGACCAATCACCGCCTCGCCAGCTGAGGCCCACGAGCCGACGGCCGGGGAGGATTTCACGGTATTCTTCAGCGAAGCGCGCTGTTTGCGTCGAATCTGCGACAAGAGACAACGACTTCGCACCCAAAAATTCCGCCGCGCCAGCGCGATAGCGAGCGGCGAGATCACCCAGACTGGTCTGAATCTGAATCCGTTTCTCAATGAGATCAGCGGGCTTAAGCGCGCCTGAAGCGACGAACTCGACTTTCGGAAACTTGGGCTGCAGCAATGGTATCAGCTCGCGGTCGCATTCCGCCAAGACATAGCGCGCCTCGGTTACAGCCTCCTCGAGAAGAGGTGCGAACAGCAATTGCTCACCCAAGGACCTCTCAGCGCGCACAAACAGACGCTTCCTCTTAAGATGATTGCCATCCCACGAAGGAGGATATTTTTTCGGATCGATGGTTTCGAGATGGCGCGGTAATTGTCCCGGACGAGTGCCAAAGCGCCAGCCGAAATGCGCCCATCCAACATTCCAGTCACCCTGTCGCAGGGCCGCGTCGCCATAGCCCACATGCGCGACATCAGACATCGGTGCAAAGCTAAGAGCTTTCTGGTAGTTCGAACGAGCGAGACTCCATTCGCCTTGCGCGCCAAGGAGCTTTGCTAAGCGGACTCGGCTATGGATATGATCCGGCTTCATGCGCAGGATGCGAGCGAAGT
>CAYOYT010000263.1:0-4334 GCA_964408245.1 uncultured Dongia sp.
AAAATACCGGCGATGATCGCGACCACGAGAAAGATCACGGCCCAATAGAGCATGATGTTTTTTCCTCCTGCCGATTGATTAAATTTGACGACACGCGAAAGACTAGCCCCCTCCGGTTCACTCAAGATTAAGTGCACTGGGTTGCGGCCACATTATCTCGTCACACGCCCGAGTGGGCCCGCCGGTCGCCAGGCCAATAATCTGCAACAGGGAGAAGCAAATACTGGCCGGCAACCTAGCGGTACCCAGTTGCCACGTAACCGGAAGGACGATCACCTGCGTCGATAAAGCCCAACCGTCGGATCACAGGGTGAGCAAGCAGTAATCCTTTGGGGGAAGGTTTACTGCGGTGATCGTGGGGTCACTCCGGTTAAATGGCAACCACGATTAAAAGAACAGAGCTTTCGGAATTTGGTTCCCGCTTAGATCACATATCCCGTTAATGTCGAGCTGGCTTTTTTCCAATCTCTTCAGCTAGCTCCAAATCTTCTCCTTCCGGGCTGTCGATAGCGCGCTTAGCGTCTTGCGCCTGACGATCCGTACGGCTGGGATTCTGAGCTGATTGCTCGGTCGCGGCGTTATAGTGGCGTGCCGCAGTAAGATTGCCTTCACCTTCGTTGTGCTGGCTCGCACCTTGCTGAGGTGGAACCTTCTGATTCCCAGCTCCTTGATTCTGCTGACGATTGCCGCCCGCGTTATTACCCTTTGGGTCGCCCAGATTGTGACCTTGATCGTGCTTCTCAGGCGGTACTTCGATAGGAGAGTTTTCATTCGAATTATTGGTTGGCATGATTGTGCCTCCTTTTATCAGTGACGCGTGTCGTAATCGTTTTCAAACTTCGCGAGCTGTTCCTCGACTTCGTCTCGAGCGATGCCGTAGCGTTCCTGCAATTTGCCAGCTAGCTGGTCTCGCTCACCGGCGATGCGTGTAAGATCGTCATCGGTGAGCCTTCCCCAATGTTCTTTCACCTTGCCTTTGGTTTGCTGCCAACTGCCTTTGATGATGTCCCAATTCATCGCCAATCTCCTCAACACGGGGAATTGGTAAGACAAACGAAAACGCGCGCCGAAAGTTCCGACGCGCGTGACGTTTTGCCGACTATGTATTTGAAAGACGTACGTTCTTTCGTTATCCACCCGTCATACGCGGCAGCAGAAAAACCTCGCTGTCGGGCTTTAAGGGTTCCAGCCAACCTTCGCGATAGATGAGACCGTCAATTGAGACAGAGACACCGCGTTTTATTTGGTTCTGCAGGCCTGGATAGGTTGCGCCTAACCGGGCCAGCAATTCAGCGACATTCCTCGCCTCGATATCGACCTCCAACTTGCCGCCAGTATGAGGCTTCAAGGAACCCCAGAGAACGACCTTGGCCATGACCTCAAGTCCTGTCTTAGGCGGCTTTCTTACTGCCCTTCAACTTAGCATCCTCGATACCTTTAAGGACGCGCGGCGGCGATAGTGGGATATGCGTGAAGCGCACACCTGTCGCTGCAGCCACGGCATTGGCAATAGCGGCGAGGGGCGGCACGATCGATGTTTCTCCCACGCCGCGCACACCGTATGGGTGGCCAGGATTGGGGATTTCTAGAATCTGCGTGTCGATCATCGGCAGATCGGAGCAGACCGGGATGCGGTAGTCGAGGAAGCCCGCATTCTGTAGGCGCCCATCCTTGCCGTAGATGTATTCCTCGTTGAGCGCCCAGCCGATGCCTTGCACCGCACCGCCCTGGAACTGCCCTTCGACATAAGACGGGTGCACTGCCTTGCCGGCATCCTGGATCACGGTGTAACGCGTGATCTGCGAACGGCCCGTTTCCGGATCGACCTCAACATCGCAGATATGCGTGGCGAAGCTGACGCCGGCGCCATCGGCCGAATATGCATGATGGCCAGCGATCGGACCGCCGGTTCCCGGCGATGCCGCAGCGATCTCTTTTAGGGAAAGTGGCGCGAAATTGCCCGCATTTGCACCGGCGGGCTTAGCATATCCCTTTTCCCAAGTAACTGCTTCTTCGGAAATTCCCCAGGTCGCAGCAGCACGAGCGCAGAGCTTCTTCATGGCGTCGCGGGCAGCCAATATGCAGGCCATACCCGTCGCAAACGTTGTGCGACTGCCATCTGTGACATCGTTATAACCAAGGGACGAGGTGTCGGCAATAATGGCGCGGACCTGATCGTAACCAATGCCCAGCTCCTCGGCGACCATCATGCACATCGCCGCACGGCTGCCGCCGATATCGGGTGAGCCGACCGATACGGTGATCGACCCATCGATTGGAATGTTAAGCGTGACACAAGACTGACCACCGAAATTGAACCAGAACCCGGCTGCCATGCCGCGTCCTTGATTGGGGCCGATTGGCGCCTTGAAATGCGCGTGATTTTTTGCCGCCTCCAGGGTAGCACCGAGGCCGATGGGACCATAGGTCGGACCGTAGGAGGATTTGGTGCCCTCGCGCGCCGCATTCTTGATGCGGAAGTCAATGGGTGCCATGCCGAGCTTGTACGCCAATTCCTCTATCACGCTTTCAACCGCAAAGTTCGCCATCGGCGCTCCGGGAGCGCGATAGGAAATCGTCTTTGGACGGTTGGCAACAACGTCATAGGCGATGGCCCGAACGTTATCGAGATGAAACTGGGCAAAAGCACTCATCGCGCCGAATTCCGCCGGCGAGCAGCCTTGGAACGGGCCGCCCTGATAGCGGAACGTGCCATCGGCCGCGGTGATGAGACCGTCTTTCGTGACACCGATCTTGATGTCGATTGATGTCGAGGCCGTGGGACCGCTGGCCTTGAAGACTTCCTCGCGGGTCATGACGACTTTCACGGGGCGGTTGGCCTTACGCGCCAACGCCAGCGCCACCGGTTCGATGAAGACTGTCGTCTTGCCCCCGAAACCGCCGCCGATTTCTGACTGCGTCACCCGAAGACGCGCGATATCGATGCCAAGGAGCTGCGAACAGACGTCGCGCACCATGTAATGACCCTGGGTGCAGCACCACAATTCTGCACTACCGTCCGGACCCATGCTGGCCAAGGCCGCATGTGGCTCGATATAGCCCTGATGCGCCGCTTCGGTCTTGAAGCTGCGCTCAACAATGATATCTGCCTTCTTGAAGCCCGCTTCGACATCGCCATGGCCGAACTCGAAACGGCGCGCGATGTTGGACGACTTCTTTGGCTTCGGATCGACGCCATCGGTAAACATATTTTTGTGCAACAGCGGCGCGTTCGGCTTCATCGCTTCATCGACATCCGTCACATGCGGCAGCACGTCGTAGTCGATCTTGATCAGTTTCAGCGCAGCTCGCGCGATTGTGGCCGAGGTCGCAGCGACAGCCGCAACGGCGTGACCTTCATAGAAGGCCTTCTCACGCGCCATGACATTACACAGCGTGTCGTAAAGGCCACCGCTGCCACCGGTGTGGTCGGGAAAATCATCGCATGTGACGACCGCTTTCACACCCGGCAGTTTTTCCGCCTTGGAGGTATCGATCTTCTTGATGATCGCATGGGCATGAGGTGAGCGCAGAATGCGGCCTACCAACTGCCCCGGTGCGGAGGCATCTGCGCCAAACTTAGCGCGACCGGTCACCTTGTCGATCCCATCGGGACGCAGCGGCCGCGTACCAACCACATTGAACGAGCGCTTGGAATTGGGTGCGTTATCGAGCGGCATGGTTCAAGCCCTCTTCGCTTTAGCTGTAGATTTAGATTTGGGGAGTTTCCCCGAGCGCATTGCCTTGGCGGCATCTTGCACCGCGCGGACGATTTTGTCGTAGCCCGTGCAGCGACAGAGATTGCCGGCCAAGCCGAACCGGATTTCGTTTTCGGTCGGATCGGGATTCTTGTCGAGCAGCGATTTCGCAGCGATAAGGATTCCTGGCGTACAGATGCCGCATTGCAGGGCAGCATGCTCCAGGAATTTTGACTGCAGCGGGTGCAGATTTTCGCCAACCGCCATGCCTTCGATCGTGCCGATATCGTGGCCGCCAACCTCGGCGCCGAGCACCAGACAGGAGCAGGTCAGACGGCCGTCGATGGTGACCGAGCAGGCACCGCAATCGCCAGTACTGCAACCTTCCTTCGCGCCGGTGAGACCGAGGCGGTTACGAAGCACGTCGAGTAAGGTCTCGTCGGCGTCGCAGATGAACTCAACGGGATCGCCGTTGATCTTGGTATTGACTGTCATGCCGGGCATTTATCTTCCCCTATCCTTAGCGACCGCCAGCGCGCTTGCGCGCGATGGTCGCGGCGCGGCGTGCGAGCACACCGGCAACCTTGATGCGGAATTCGCGCGTACCGCGCTTGTCGTCGATCGGGCTGCAGGCTG
>CAYOYT010000264.1:0-4314 GCA_964408245.1 uncultured Dongia sp.
ATGCCAGGAGATGGCCTCGCCTTCGCGATCTGGGTCGGTGGCGAGCAACAGAGTATCGGCCTGCGCGGCGGCAGTCGCGATTTCTTTGATCTGCTTGGCGCCGCGTCCCTCCGCGTCCCAAGTCATGGCGAAATCCTCGTCCGGCCGGACCGAGCCATCCTTAGACGGCAGATCACGAACATGGCCGAAGCTGGCCAGGACTTTGTAATCGCTACCTAGATATTTATTGATGGTCTTTGCCTTGGCGGGGGATTCGACGACGACGACGACCTTCATGGACCCGCTTTCGGGATGATCTAGAAGTGAACAACAAACCGGCCATTTAAGATACCGGTCCGCTGGATATATAGGTGGTCAGGCGACCTTTGCGAGCAACGAGACCCGATTGCCGGGATGCCGTTCCAGGCGGCCCGCTAAGTCGAGTTCCAGCAAGACCATTCCCATAACGGGAGCGGAGACATGACATTGCCGGAGCAGTTCGTCAACATCCACCGGGCTGGGGCCTAGCGAGTTTAACACCGCGGCGCGTATGTCGCTGCATTCAGCTTCTATTTCAGTATCAATAGTATAGCTAGTTTCATTCAAGTTTCTAAAGAACGAAAGATCTGAGCTTTTTATCCCATCTATTGCCTCAACAACCTGTGCGGCGTCTTCGACGAGAACGGCGCCTTCACGGATCAGGCGGTTCGTGCCGCGGCATCGCGGATCGAGTGGCGAACCCGGTACCGCCATCACCTCACGCCCCTGTTCGTTGGCAAACCTGGCGGTGATGAGCGAGCCGGATTTGAGTGCCGCCTCCACCACGACCGTTCCGAGTGAGAGACCAGAGATGATCCGATTGCGGCGGGGGAACAGCCTGGCGCCGGGTTCGGTCCTTGGTGGCATTTCGGCAACGATCAGCCCATCCTGCGTCAGGCGGTCGTAAAGGTTGGCATGTTCAGGCGGATAGAGCACATCGACGCCGCCGGCTAGCACGGCGATCGTATTACCTTTAGCAGCCAGGGCGCCGGTATGTGCTGCCCCATCGATGCCGCGCGCGAGGCCAGACACAATCACGAAGCCGGCCGAGGCCAGTTCTACTGCTAGATCATGGGCAAAGCGCCGGCCATTAGCCGAGGCGTTGCGGGCGCCAACCAGAGCGACTTGTCGCGGCTGGGTCAGCAAATCGATGCACCCGCGGACGGTTAGAATGGCTGGAGCGTCATCTATGGCACGCAATGCAGCTGGGTAATCCGGCTCGATCCAGGCCACAGCGCGTCCACCGATTGTGTTTAAGTATTCAAGTTCCTGCTGCGCACGGTTTAATGGGCAGGGGCGATAGCTACACCGACCACCCTGTTTGGCAATATCTGGCAGGCGCTCCAATGCATGTTTGGCGGAGTGGAACCGCTCGATGAGGCGGCGGAAGGTAACTGGACCGACGTTCTCGCTTCGAGCAAGACGCAGCCAGTCCAGTCGTTCGGCATCAGTAAGGGCACGCGAAAGTGATTCCATGCGGCAAGAGCCTAAGGAAGGTCTGCGCGAGAATCAACGGGTATTAACAACCAAAAGTGTTAGGCAGGTTTCTTCTTGCCGATGCGCGGCTCGGTACCTTTGAGGAGGCGGCTGATATTCTCGTGATGCCGGACCCACACCAGCGCGGCAGCGAAGGCAGCAAGGACGATCTGCGCCGGTGTGCCAAGGAGATAGGCATAGAGCGGCGAGACGGCGATGGCGACGAGGGCCGCAAGAGAGGAAATGCGGAAGCTAAGGGCAATGACGAGCCATGTCACACAGACGGCGATTCCCACCATCCAGTTGACGGCCAGCAAAGTACCGAGCGTGGTGGCTACGCCCTTACCACCTTTAAATCCCAACCAGACCGGAAAGAGATGGCCGAACAGAGCTGCGCCACCCGCAATGATGCCAAGCCGAGGATCAAAATGCGCCGCGATCACCGCCGCACCGGCGCCCTTGCCCCCATCAAGCAGCAACGTCGCCAGTGCTAGCTTTTTGTTGCCGGTGCGCAGCACATTGGTGGCACCGATGTTGCCAGAGCCGATCGTGCGGATATCGCCAAAGCCAGCGGCCCTGGTCAGCAACAACCCGAATGGGATCGAACCCAGCAGATAGCCGAACATAAGTGCGGCAGCATAAGTCCAAAGCGGCAGAACGTTAACAGATTCCATCACGCACGCCCTTCGCTGGTAAACACCAAGCGCCCGTCGACAAAGGTCTTCAGTACCAAGCCCTGAGCCGGGCGCCCGTCATAGGGCGAGTTCTTCGACTTACTCTTAAAGCTGCCAACATCGATGCGGTGCGGCTTGTCGAGATCGATCAGCACCATGTCGGCGGGTGCGCCTCGAGCGAGACGCCCCTGCGGCAAACCGAGTATTTCCGCCGGTCGGCAGGTCATGGATTTCAACAAATTGAGCAGCGACAGCGAGCCTTTATGGTAGAGCTCGAGACTTACCGGGAGTAACGTTTCCAACCCAATGATGCCGGCGGCAGCCTGAACGAAGGGCACACGCTTGCTCTCGACGTCATGAGGCGAATGATCACTGGCGATGCAATCGATGACGCCCTCCGCCACAGCGGCAGCCACCGCGCGCCGATCGGCTTCGCTGCGCAACGGAGGTGACAATTTGGCGAAGGTACGATAATCGCCGATCTCATTCTCGTTCAATGAGAAATAGGGTGGGGCGGTGTCGCAGGTGACACGTAGACCTTCTTGCTTGGCCTTGCGAATAGCCTCGATTGCCGCAGACGTCGAGACATGCGCCACGTGATAGCGGGCACCCGACACGCGCACGAGATGCAGATCGCGCTCAATCATCATCACTTCGGCACAGGCAGGAATGCCAGGTAGACCGATCCGCGTGGCAAGCTCGCCATTGTTCATGGCGCCGTTGGCGGCCAAGCTGGCCTCTTCCGGGTGCTGGACGATGAGAAGGTCGAAGGTGCGTGCGTAATAAAGGGCGCGGCGCATGACTTGGGCATCGGCAACAGCATGAAGGGCATCGGTAAAGCCGAGGGCTCCGAATTCTGATAGCATGCCGATCTCGACCAGATCCTTACCCTGAAGGCCGCGTGTGAGTGCGCCATAGCAATAGATCTTGGCACGCTTGGTCTCGCGCGCACGTCGCGCGATATATTCGACACCCGAGATATCATCGATCACTGGGTCGGTGTTGGGCAGGCAGACCATGCTGGTGACACCACCTGCAGCGGCAGCAAGGCTGCCGGTCGCAATAGTTTCTTGATGCTCGCCGCCCGGTTCACGCAATTGCACGCGCATGTCGATGAGGCCCGGGATCACCACATAGCCGCCACAATCGATGATTTCAGCATCGGCCGGCGCATTTTGTTTCGTCACCTGGGGACCGATATCAGCGATAAGTTCGTTGTCGACAAGAATGCCGCCGCGTTCGTCGCGATGGGCGGCTGGATCGACGATGCGAGCGTTCACAAGTAGGAGCGATCGCGCATCCTTTTTCTTTTCGATATTTGTCTTGTTAGAGCTCATCTGTTCTGCCCTATGATGTCGCGGGTGAGGGCATCAAGGCAGGCCATGCGAACAGCGACACCCATTTCGACCTGTTCGCGAATGACCGAGCGGTTGATATCATCCGCCACCTCGGAATCGATCTCGACACCGCGATTCATGGGGCCCGGATGCATGATGAGGGCATTGGGTTTCGCCGCGGAGAGCTTCTCGTAATCCAGGCCGAAGAAGTGAAAATATTCCCGCACCGACGGCACATAGGCGCCCTGCATACGCTCCAATTGCAAGCGTAGCATCATGACGATGTCGACATCCTTAAGGCCCTTCCGCATATCGGTGAAAACCTCTACGCCCATGCGGTCGATATTGGAGGGCAACAGCGTGATGGGTGCGATCACGCGTACGCGTGCGCCCATCTTGGTCAGCAGATGTATATTCGATCGCGCGACACGGCTGTGCAAAATGTCGCCGCAGATCGCAACCAATAGGCCCTGCAGTTTTCCAAGGCGCCGACGGATGGTGAGGGCATCGAGCAGAGCCTGAGTCGGATGCTCGTGGCGCCCATCTCCAGCATTGATGACGGCACCGTCGATTTTTTGTGACAGCAGGTTGATAGCGCCGGAATCTGAATGCCGAACGACCATGACGTCGGGCCGCATGGCGTTGAGCGTCATTGCGGTATCGAGCAGCGTCTCGCCCTTTTTGATGGACGATGTGCCGACCGACATGTTGATGACATCTGCGCCCAGACGTTTCGCCGCCAGTTCGAAACTGGTCTGTGTCCGTGTCGAGTTTTCAAAGAAGACGTTCATTACCGTGCGACCGCGCAA
>CAYOYT010000265.1:0-4305 GCA_964408245.1 uncultured Dongia sp.
CTCAACTTATCCAGGATGACGGTGGTCTGATCGTCGAGGAAGGTGGAGAGGGTCAGAGCCACGATCGGAAACATCACGCTGGAATAAGCCGCTCGCGCGGCACCGATGCGTTGTACCAAATGCAGATAGCAGCCAAAGCCAATAACAGTTGCGAAGAGAGCGAGACCGACAAGCGAGATTGTGTAAGCGGGTCGCGGGTCGTAATTGAAACTTGCGCCTGCCGCGAAAGCGAAGCCAATACAGAAGATCGCACCAAAACTCATGCCGATTGTGTTTGACTGAACAACTGGGATCTCCAATGCCTTCAACCGCACACTCACCATGTTGCCGAGCGAGGCGAGATACGCAGCAAGGAGCGAGAGACCGAGGCCCAAAGCTGGCTCCGAACCGAGGCCACCATTCGCGATCTCGGGATAGAAAACGAGACCGAGCCCACATAGGCCGATGAGCGCAGCTATGAAGGCGCGACCGTCGACCTTCTGGCGGAAGAACACGGCGACGTTGAGAATATTCATTATTGACATGGTCGAAAAGCAGACGGCAATCAGACCGCTCACCAAATGACTGCCGGCAAAATAGAACAAAATATAATTGCCGCAGAAAAGGCACAGGCCCTGAACTGCCATCAATAAGTTTGCCGCCCTCGAGAAACGCAGCCGACGCTTCGTCATCACGCAATAGCCAAGTAAGATAATAGCCGATAGCAAGAAGCGATAAGCCAGCGATACCTGCGGCGCCACCACACCCAATTGCAGCTCGATCCCATACCAAGACGAACCCCAGATCAGTATGACCAACGTATAAAGCGCCCAGACGGGCATGACCTTACTCCCCCACGATGAGATGCTTCGACGCTAAATCGGTATCTCGGCTTTCACAATCGCCGATGCCGCATGCGCGTCATGCAAGAGCCGATGTGTCGAGGCGAGCCATTCGTCATGATTCGCGTAGACCGACCATCCACAGTTCGCTGGCAACCGAAGAACTCAACTCGTGGGGTCCCCGCCTTAACGGGGATGATGAACGAGCGTCACTCGATCAGACTGAAAAAGATCCGCGTATTGTCGTAACCGACGGCAAGCGTCAGGCGGTCACCGGGCATTACAGCAACTGGCTTGGGGAAGAAATGTGCCGCCTGCTTCCAGTGATTGGTACGGGTATGGCTGTCGGAACGGTAGACGATACCTTCGAACATATGAAGATCGAACCAGAAGGCGATGCCATGACAGGTACCGGCTTCCGCCACCGGCACGACGACGCGATGGCTGTCCATCTCCTTCATGTCAATGCGGAAGTCGAAATCGAGCGCCACAAAGCGATCGGATAAACGTCGATGCGGATCAGCGGCGAAATCGATCACCGCATAACCCGGTGAGCGGAAGCGGTCCATGCCCGACATATCGAAGCCAGCTATCTCTTTCACCGGACTAATGCGCGACAAATGATCGCATTCGATGAGCGCCCCGTAGACAGTCGCGGCTTCTGGAATAACGCGACCTTCAGGCTTCACCAGATTTTCGCGCGCATGGCGGATAATAGGGAGCATATTTGGTGCCAGCATACCGACGTTGATAAGTTCGGACACGAAGAGATCGGCCTTCTCCGGCAGGTCTTCACCAATCTTTAGCTGCGTCGATTTACTGGTGATCACAGTGATTTTGTCGGCATAGCCGTTGGCCTTGATGATGTCCTTAGCGGCCTCCGCGATGGTCGGGAGTACCTCACAGGTGACAACATGACCAGCACCAGCCCGCGCCGCCATCATGGAGAGAATGCCGGAACCAGTGCCGATCTCGAAAACCAGGTCGCCTGGACGAACCGCGCGGCTCAAGGCCGCATCATAGGCTTCGTTGCGCTCGTCATCATTGATCATCGGAATGTGCCAAGCCGGGACCATCGATGACAGTTGCAAGCGCAGCGCGAAATTAAGGTCCTCATCCTCTGGCAGGTGCCGTAATCCCTCGCGAATGATCTCCATCGCCGCCTCTGGCTGCTGCTGGTCGTGCAGTGCCTGTGCCAGCGACGCATAGGCCGGTGCACAAGCCGGATCGATACGCAGCGCCTCACGGAAGCGCTCTTCCGCCTCCGGCATGCGGTCGAGCTGATATAGAATTTCGCCGGCATTGAAATGCGCGTCGAGGAAAGTGGGATCGTGCAGCGCAGCTTCGTGAAAGCAGATCAATGCCTTCTCGAACTGTCCGCGGCGTTTTAAGGCAATACCGAGATTGTTAATCGCCGCGACCTGGACTGGCGGCGTGGCCAGCGCCTGGCGAAAGGCCGATTCCGCCTCTTCGACCCGGTCGAGGCGCAGCAGCGCATTACCCAGATTGTTCCAGGCCATGCTGTCTTCCGGCTTCAGTGTGACGGCGCGGCGGAAGCTCACCTCGGCATCGGCGTTGCGCCCCAGTGAATAGAGTAGCGCGCCGCGACTATTGTGAAACTGCGACCAGGTCGGATCGAGGGTGATCGCGCGGTCGATGAGGTCGAGCGATTGCGTCGGATCGGCACCGCCCTGAAAGCCGATGACGCCGAGAAGATGAACCGCATCAGCATTCTCTGGATGCCGCGCCACGATATCGGCACAGACGGCGCTAGCCTCGCCAAGCTGACCGTTCTCGATAGCGACCATCACCGGCTCGATGGATTGGGCCCGTTCCTCGGCAGATTTCATGACCTCGGCCTTCCGCTCCGCTATTTTGCAAAAGCAGTCTAGCGCGCAGAATCGGCCAAACGCCAGTTAAGGCGTCGATTCGGTCAGCTATCGGGTTGGATCAAGCGAGGATATTGACGAGTGAACCGCGACCACCGGCGGGAATGTTGCCAGTTGGAGTATTTCCGGGTGGGGTCGCATTGCCGCCGTCAAGCGACGGCGCCGACAGCGCGACCGGGGCGCTCGCCGCACTGGCTGAGATCTGCTTTGCCGCACTCACCGCCTGTGTCAGCAGATTGGCAACATTCTGGTCCTGGCTTTGCTGCCCGCGAATGGCAGCGACGGCAGCTTGTTGGCCACGCTGGGCGCTGGCGATCTGAGAGGCGGCAAAGCCGGCAGCGGCAACATCCATCGCAACGGATCCTTAGGCTGTGATGTCGAGAAGGGCCTGAGTGTTCTGGCTTTCCGTGCGCAACACAGCCGCATTGGCCTTGAAACTGGTGGCAGCCAGGCTCAATGAAACAATATCTTCTGGATTAATCGAACCTGCAGCAATGTTCTGGGCGGTGTCTTCGATCTGCGTTTGCGCTTTCTTCAGACCTTCAATGGCCGTGTTGATAGCGGTGCTCGAAGAAATTTCCATGGATCACCTCCCTAGCCGCATCACGACAGCGGCCATCTATGTACACGAGTGGGACGATAAGCCCGCTCCGTTAAAATTTTCTTTCTTTTCCTCTCCGAATGCCGATGCGGATAAATAATAGTTAACAAACCCTTAGCGCCCGGAAAAAGCGGCACTCATTAAAGCTCGCTGCAATCTTGATCTTTTTACGGCTTGATCGAGATTCCGAGGCATTGTTAGCATCTGCAATATGTCAATTTCGGAAACCCGCTGCCCATGACCTTTCGCCCCCGCCGCTCTGTGCTTTATCTGCCGGCCAGCAACGCCCGCGCGCTGGAAAAAGCGCGCTCACTCCCCGCTGACGCTCTGATCCTTGATCTTGAAGACGCGGTAGCGCCTGAGGCCAAGGCAGAAGCCCGCATCCAGCTCGCGGTCGCACTTAAGAAAAATGGCTTTGGCAAACGCGAAATCGTGGTGCGCGTGAATGCGCTGGAAACACCCTGGGGTGCCGATGATGTGACGATGTTGGCCAAACTCGGCGCTGATGCATTTCTCTTTCCCAAGGTCAATGCGCCAGATGACGTCTTGAAAGCGACAGCCGCACTTGATGCCGCAGGAGCGCCCGCGAATCTGCCGATCTGGATCATGGCGGAAACCCCGCGCTGCATCATGGGGATAAATGCGATAGCCGGCGGCTCAGCCCGACTTACCTGCCTCGTCGCGGGAACGTCGGATCTCTCCCGCGATCTAAGGGCAAGATCCACGCCGGGGCGCATCGGCGTGGTCTCAGCTCTCTCCATCATTGTCATGGCCGCCCGTGCCCATGGCCTCGACGCGCTCGATGGCGTGCATCTCGACATGAATGACGATGCCGGCTATCTCGCTGCCTGTGAACAGGGGCGCGACCTCGGTTTCGACGGCAAGACGCTGATTCATCCCAAGCAGATCCCCGGCGCTAATGAGGCCTTTGCGCCGAACCTCGCTGAGATCGAGCAGGCCAGAACGATCATCGCCACCTGGACCGAGGCTCGGG
>CAYOYT010000266.1:0-4304 GCA_964408245.1 uncultured Dongia sp.
ATCAAGAACGTGGCGCTCACCTATGCCAATAACGATTATGCCACGCCACTTGCGACCGGATTTGCTGAAGCCTACAAGAAGGGCGGCGGCGTCATTGCCGCAGAGGTAAAACACGAAGAAAAACAGCAAAGCTATGCAGCTGAGCTAGGCACGCTTGCCAAGGATAAGCCGGAAGCGCTGGTCGTCATCGCCTATGCCGGTGATTCCGGCACCACCATCGTGAAAGAAGCGCTCGAAAACGGTCTCTTCAACCGCTTCATCGGTACCGACGGTCTGCGCGACAACAAACTTATCGAAACGATTGGTGCGGACAATCTGAAGACCTCGTTCTTCACGTCGCCCTCGGCGCCGGAAAGCGATTCCGCGAAGAAGTTCGATGAGCTTTATACATCGGCTTATCAGACGGCGAAGGACAAGATCTTCATTGGTCAGACATACGATTCTGTCATGCTAGCCGCTCTCGCCGTGGAAAAGGCTGGCTCGACTGATCGCAACAAGGTACGCGATGCCTTGCGTGAGATCGCCAGTGCGCCGGGAGAGAAAATCATGCCAGGCGAGTGGAGGAAGGCTAAAGAACTGATCGATGCCGGCAAAGATATCGACTATTCCGGCGCCACGGGCGAAATGGAATTCGATGCTAATGGTGATATTCCGGGTGTCATTGGTCATTTCGTGGTAGACGGCAACGGCTATAAGCAGGTTGGCCTCGTCAAGCCGTAAGAGAAAACAGATCGAACAGCCCGCCGCGCGCTTTACGTGCGGCGGGCCGTCGGCTTTTAGCCGCACTCATCCCCTTCGTTTCGACGACGGCACTAACGATCGATGCGCCGCGGGGGCTTCTCGGGCAAGACGCCCTTGGCGAAACGCTGAAGCACGATAATAAGAAAAACACCGATCAAAAGTGCCCGCAAGTAAGACGAACGGGTAATCCATTCGGCGGGTAGTCGATTGGTAAGCAGTTCTGTGCCGGACCAGATAAACCAGACTAGCGCTGCACCAAGAAGCGCGCCGCGATTGTTGCCGCTGCCACCGATGATGAGCATCACCCAAACCAAGAAGGTTGTGAGCAGTGGTTCGGTGGCGCTTGAACCGATAAATTTGAAATACATAGCCGAGAGCGCTCCGCCCAGACCCATGACCGCCGCTCCTAGCACGAAGGCCTCGAGGCGGAAGCGAACGACATCCTTGCCTATAGCACCCGCAGCCAACTCGTTGTCGCGAATGGCCCGCATCGCACGCCCCCAAGGTGCTGTCCAGGCTCGCTCGAGCGCCATGTAGAGCATCAGCAAGACCAGCAACACAAAGGCCAGAAAGGCGATATTGCTCCAAGGCTGACCCAGGCTTTCGAAGGGCCGAGGTACAGTCGAGATACCCATCGTGCCGTTAGCAAGCCAATCCTCGTTCTTTAGAACGAGGCGAATGATCTCGGAAATACCGATCGTGGCCATCGCGAGATAGTCGCCCTTCAGGCCAAGGCAGATGCGCCCCACCGGCCAAGCGATGAGCCCCGACAACAACATCGCAATCAGCATGGCAAGGACTGGCGGCCAACCGAAACCGCCAAGATAATGAGGACTTTCCGGCGATGTAAGGATAGCCGTCGTATAGGCACCCACCGCAAAGAACCCGGCGATACCCGCATTGAACAACCCAGCAAAGCCCCATTGCAGGTTCAATCCAAGGCATAATATGCCGTAGATGCCGAACATTGTCGCCAGCGATAGCCCATACATGAAGAGTCCGAAGAACTGCTCCATCACAGCGCCCGCCCACGGAAAAGGCCAGTAGGTCGCCATATCAGCATGCAGACCATGACAAAGAAAGCAACCGCGTTCTTATAGGCAGGCGGTACCAACGGTATATCCGCAATCCACGGATAGGTCGCCACCTCTTGCGCAATGCCAAGAGCAAGGCCACCGACGATAGCACCGTAAGGCTTGCCAATACCGCCCAAGATAGCAGCCGCGAAAAGTGGCAACAGCAGATCCCAGCCAACACTGGGATGCAGCTTGGAATTGATGTCGGCAAAAACACCGGCCGCAGCAGCGAGCCCACCACCGATGAGCCAGGTCCAGCGCACAACCTTTTCGGTATCGATGCCCGAAACACGTGCGAGATCAGCATCGTCGCTCATGGCCCGCATCGCCTTACCCATACGGCTGCTACTGAGGAACCAATGCAACGCCGCCGCAATGATCAGGGAGACCAGGATGATGATGATGTGTTTCTGTGCGATGCGAAAGCCGTAGAGAAATTCGAGCGGTTTGCGAATACCTGTTTCATAATTAAGTACGTCGACGCCCCAGGCAATCTGTATCAGCGAGCGAACCACGAGCATGACACCGAAAGAAGCTATCACGACGATAATGCCCGGGCTCTTTCGGAACCGCCGATAGGCTAGGTGGTCAATAACGACGCACGCAAAAGCGGCAGCGACGATGGCAACAGGCAATGCCAGATAGACCGACCATCCCAGGCTAGAGACGAGACTGTAGGCAATATAGGCGCCAAAGGTCATCACATCGCCATGGGCAAAATGCGCAAACCGCAGGATCGCAAAGATGAGTGAGATGCCGACAGCTCCCAAGGCATAGATACACCCAACCGCGACTCCAGGCAGGAAATATAGATTGACGAAATCGTGCAAGGAATCCATTTCACCCACCCAGGAATGATTGGCCTATTTCAGGATTGCCGAGCAGCATATCCGCAGCACCGGTAAAGCGGTTGCGCCCCGTCGCCAGGACATAACCGCGATGCGCGATTGCCAGTGCTTGACGTGCATTCTGTTCGACCAGCAGAATGCTTATTCCCTCCTTATTGATCGCCACGATCCGATCGAAAATCTGCTCCATCATCAACGGCGACAGACCGGCTGTCGGCTCGTCTAGCATCAATAGTTTCGGTTCGGTCATGAGCGCCCGCCCGACTGCCACCATCTGGCGCTGACCGCCGGACAACTCCCCGGCCGGCTGGTTAGCCTTCTCCTTAAGCGCGGGAAATGTCTCGAAAATCGTTTCCATTACGCGGGCTCGGGAAGCGGGTTTCAGGAACGCGCCCATTTCCAGATTCTCGCGAACCGTCAACGTGCGGAAGACATTCCGCTCCTGCGGCACGAAACCCATCCCCAATGCGACTAAGGAATTGGGCGCGGCATTGGTAATATTCTTGCCGGCAAAGGTTACTTGGCCACTCCGCAAGGCAACCAAACCAAAAAGCGCTTTCATCGCCGTCGACTTGCCTGCACCATTGGCACCAATAACGACAACGATCTCGCCGTCATCGACAACAAGGTCGACGCCATTCAGGATATCCATCCCGCCATAACCACCGATCAAGCCTTTCGCTTCTAGTAGCGCCATGGTGTCAGCCCTTCTTGCTGCCGAGATAGGCTTCGATAACATCGACATTGGAGCGAATCTCCGCCATCGAACCTTGCGTGAGAACTTTACCCTCTGTCATCACTATCACCGACGAGCAAAGCCTGGCGATAAGATCCATATCATGCTCAATGACAAAGAACGTATAATCCAGATCACGGTTGAGACGCTCGATCTCGCCAGCGATTTCAGCCAGCAACGTACGATTGACACCAGCACCGATCTCATCGAGCAGAACGACCTTAGGCTGCCACATCATCGTACGGGCCAGTTCTAACAGCTTCTTCTGACCACCAGACAGATTACCGGCGAGTTCATGCTGGACATGCTCGATCCGCAGCTGTGACAGAACGTCCTCCGCGCGATGGCGAATTTTGGCGTCCTCAGCGCGTACCTTGGACCAGCTCAGCCAGGATCGTAGGACGCTCTCGCCCGACTGCCCAGCGGGAACCGCCATTAGATTTTCCAGCACCGTCATCCGGGCAAATTCGTGGGCGATCTGGAAGGTGCGCGCAAGGCCTCTACCAAACATGCGATGCGCCGGCCAACCAGTCACATCTGTCCCATCGAGAACGACGCTACCGTGATCTGGCGGAAATAAACCCGCGATGATGTTAAAGAGAGTCGATTTCCCAGCCCCGTTAGGTCCGATCAATCCCGTGATCGAGCCCTTAGCAACTCGCAGCGAGCATCCATCGATGGCACGAATACCGCCAAAGCGCTTGGTGATATTGTCGACGACGATCATGGGCGGGTGGAGGCGCTACTCAAGCTTTGGCGCGCACGGTCGTATCGGCCGGCAGATAATGAGCAAAATCGTTCTCAATGGCCTTCGCGTTGAGCGCGATGCCATTGAATACACCGCAAGCCATGCTGCCTGGATAAATATCTTCCATCCGCGCCTTGAGGCCTTGAATCAATGCC
>CAYOYT010000267.1:0-4303 GCA_964408245.1 uncultured Dongia sp.
CGATCTTGCGATAGACAGGGCAGCTTTCAGCGTGAGTGCCTGGCAGATAACCAATTGACATTAAAAACTCGCCGACTATTTCGCCGCCGGTGAAGACGAACTCGCGCTTGAATAACTTAACCCATTCCGCCTTGGTCAACGGGTGATGCACAGCGAGCCAAGCAGCGAAGGAACCATGGCTCTTCTGTAACACCTGAATGCGTTTATCATTCTCGATCGCCGCGTTGACCTTCAATTTATTCCGAATGATGCCGGCATCTGACAATAGACGCTCGCGCTGTTTGTCGCCGTAGCGGGCCACTTTGGCGATATCGAATTGGCTATAAGCTGTGCGGAATGCCTGTTGTTTTTTGAGGATCGTGAGCCAGGAAAGGCCAGCCTGATTAATCTCCAGGACGAGCCGCTCGAACAGCTCGTTGTCGTCAGCGATCGGAAATCCGTAATGATGCTCATGATACGGCCCGTGAAATTCGTGGCCGGGGGCTATCTGACAATAACTACTCATCCGTAAACTTTCTCCAGATGCCTATTCTGTCTATCAGCTCAAGCAAAGTGAAACCATAAACGTGAAAGAATAAGAAGGCTGTGCTCCAGATAACAGTGGTAATCACCGTGGTGATGATTGCCTTCTTTAGCAGCATCGGATTCGTCGGCGCGCCCGGATCGTGACCTGCTTCACTTTGCTCCGTTCGCTGCACTCCCCAGGGGAGAACGACGAACAAAGTCAGCCACCAGATCACCAGATATAGAAAAACTTGCGTCATTATTCCTGACATCTTTGCAAACTCAGGCCTGCTCAAGTTCGATGAGTGTGCCTAAGAAATCTTTGGGGTGCAGAAACAGCACCGGCTTGTCATGCGCACCGATCTTTGGCTCGCCGTCCCCCAGAACGCGTGCCCCTGTCGCTTTCAGCTGCTCGCGGGCCGCGAGGATATCGTCAACCTCGTAGCAGATGTGGTGGATCCCGCCAGCTGGGTTGCGGCTAAGGAAAGTGGCGATCGGCGATTCGTCTCCCAATGGATGCAGTAACTCAATCTTCGTGTTCCCGATATCGATAAAAATGACGGTAACACCGTGCTTAGGTTGCGGCATTGCAGCAGAGATCTTTGCGCCCAGTGTGTCGCGATAAAGGGCCGCAGCCTTCTCAAGATCTGGCACAGCGATTGCGATATGGTTCAGACGGCCAATCATGGCTGGTCTTCCTGAATGGCTAAATGAATTCTAGAATGTTGCGGCGCAGCGCATAGCGGGTCAAGACGCCGCGACCATTTGTTGATCCTACAATAAATCTTAGAAAATGAGAAAAAGTGGGAGGAGTATACAGACTTACAAATAGATGTGTTTATTCAATGTCACTTTTGTAGATTCCTAACCGACGTCTGGATAGAATTTTCCATCAGTTCGGTAAGATTTGACACGCAAGGTGGGGTAGGCCTCGCGATGTTTCATCGTAGCAAATGGAAGGTAAGCGCAAATGACCCGCGGTTCGGGAAAGATGTCGAATGCCCGCCAAGCGACGCTCAAAAGAATCCTCACGCCTGGAACCTTGCTTTTCGCCGTTACAAGCTTCTCAACATTGCTGAGCTCAAGCGCATCTGCCGATGTCATAGGTCAGGTGATCATGCCGGATTACCGCGGCGCCACAGCGACGCCTAACGGCGCGCAGGATAGCAAAGAAATCCGCTTTCAGGATCAGGTTTCGACACTCGATACCGTACAAACTGGGGATGGCGGGGCGACATCGGTAGAGTTCTTGGACCGGACGCGCTTCGATGTCGGTCCGAATGCCCTGGTGAAGCTCGACGAGTTTGCCTTTGATCCCACGAGCGCTGAGGGTGTTGGCAGGATTTCGATGGCCATCGGTGCTTTCCGCTATGTCGGCGGTAAAATGAAGAGCGACGAGAACGTAAAGCTTGTGACGCCAACGGCGACCATGACGATCCGTGGCACAGAATTGGTGATTTATGTTGGCATCGATGGAACCACGGAGGTCAACGTCGTCAGTGGCGCCGTCAATGTAGCTCCTTGTAATAAAGGCGGTGAAGCAGTTTCAGCGACGGCAGGTCAACGCGTTGTTGTTCCGGTGAGCTGCACGGCTAACGTCACGACCATTCGTGAATTACCTGAAGATTTTGCAGCCCTCGACGTGCCAGATGACCTTGGAGATTTCGCAACGGCCGCGGGCGGTAAGGACAATGGCGGTGATGCGGGTAAGAGTAGTCCAGCCGGTGGCGGTGGCGGTGGCGGCGATCGCGGAGGTCGCAAAAATGATAGGGACCGAAATACGCCAGCCGCTGATTCGTCACCGGATGCTGGCCCGTCGCCGGAGCCGGAATCTGAAGGCGATCCTGACAATATTTGATCACTGAGTGACCTAAGATTCATCAGTTCTTGATAAATCACGGTCAATCTTAACCAAATGCAGTGCCTAGCTGGGCAGGATCGAGCGCAAACATTTGGAAAAAAGTAATGAAGAAATTAATCTTAGCACTTGTGTCATTGTCTACGGCCACTATAGCCGCATCGCAAAGTATCGCAGCTGAACCAAGGATCGGAGAAGTGGTTCAACACGAATATCGGGGCGCCGTCGCAGAACATAAAAACGCCGCCGTATCGCATCCCATTCTTTTCTCGGACAGCGTCTTCGCGCTCGACACGGTGAAGACAGACTCCTCTGGCTCGACAGCGCTGCAATTTCTTGACGAAACAATGGTGCAAATCGGCGCCAATGCCGAGATGCGCCTCGACAGCTTCGCTTATAATCCCTCGACTACTATCGGGGCCGGTGAGATTTCTTTCGCAGTCGGCGCATTCCGTTATATCGGTGGCAAGATGACCACGGAGGAGAATATCCGGTTGCAGACGCCCACTGCCACGATGGTGATCCGCGGCACCGAGCTCGTTGTTTACGTCTGGCCCGACGGCCGTACCGAGGTCAACGTGGTGTCTGGCGCGGTGGAGGTATCGGGCTGTGCCGGCAAAAAATCGTCCTTGGCAATGACGGGTATGCAGCTCACGGTCCTACCAAACTGCACGACGCAGGTCGCCCCCGCACCACAGCTGCCGGAGGGATTTGCCGCCTTGTCCTTGCCGCAGATTGGCTCGAACACAGCCGATCAAGCTGACGACGATAACAGCGAACGCAGCGGACGTGGAGGTCGTGAGTCAGGTGGCGAACCGCGTTCGCATGACAACGCCGATAACAATAAAAATCCCTAGTGCAGATAAGTGTATCGGGCACGGCGACGTCGTCTTAAGGGATTGGACTGGACTAGTTTAGTTTATCCATAAAGCCGCTGATTGAGGATATTCGTAAGATGTCCAGCGCGTTCGAGGCAGCGAATGCCGGCTTCTACCAACCCTTTGCTCGAGCTGATTTCGATCCCATGCGGCGCCTTTGGGCGGCCAAATTGCCGGTTTTCTGCCTTCACCCGGGTGTTGCGCCGTTGTTGTCCAGGGTCGATATCTTGATTTCGTGGCGTCAACTTTTTATCCATAGGCATCCCAGCGAAATAATCTTCATTACACAGCAAATGAGCCTTGTGGGGGGTATCTGCATCGCCTGCGGACTTCAGACGATGGGTCGCAGCTAGATTGCCTGTACAAACCTTTTCGCCGAAGAAAACGCTGCCTGGCGGATGATTCATCACGAGGGCGGGCCTATTATTCCAACAAATACGCGCCAGTCAGCTGGCCCGGAAAGCGCCTCTATAATCCGACATTAATCACCGAGCACTAGCCCCAAGCGCCGCTGGGCGGCATATTAATGTCCATGAAGCTGAGTCGGACCCATCAGTGCCACGTTCTGGCGACCATCCTTTGCCTCACGTTCTTGCTGAGCGCTGGGGCAGGTTTGGCGCGCGCTGACTATAAAAGTGGTCTCGACGCCTTCAATGCAGGCACCTACGAACAGGCGCTGATAGAATGGAAAAAGGCGGCACTAGATGGTGACAAGCGGGCTCAACACGCCTTGGGTCTGCTGCTGCAAAGTGGTCGCGGCACAAAGCCAGACATCGTCCAAGCACTAAAATGGTACGAAGCGGCCGCCGCGCAAGGATTCGCACCGGCCATGAACAACTTAGCGATGCTTTATGCTGACGGTTTGGGCGTGAAGAAGGACGAGAGTAAAGCGATCGCCTATTGGATCAAGGCTGCCGATGCCGGCAATGCGACGGCTCAGTTCAATCTCGGTGTCCAGTATATGCTGGGTCACGGCGTACCAGCCGATAAGAAGCAGACTATGCAGCTTTGGACCAAGGCAGCGGAAGCCACGCATGCCCAAGCCCAATACAATCTGGGCTTA
>CAYOYT010000268.1:0-4300 GCA_964408245.1 uncultured Dongia sp.
TTGTTGGTCCTTAAAAGCAAGAGGCGACATTTTTTCTTAAGTCATCGATTGGATGAGTACGGGATGGCGCGCTGCAGGATTTCGCCGCGAGTTCGGCGCGGCGCCAGGCCGGATCACTTCGCAGCACTCATGACTTAACTCAGAAAGATAATAGGCTATCCCTGCTCGGCCTTCCCCGCGGCGAATTCTATCCCACGTCGTTGTGCTGATGCGGCATCTGGCTGCCCAGCGCCACCATCGCAGAGCACCTATCGAATATCGGCATTAGGCCGTCGCGGCCGCTCGCCTGTATCTCTTTGGCAATCTGACTCGCCCCGGCTTTACTCCCACATCGCCGTTTAATCGCAGGATGTCGCCATGATCTCCAATATCCTTGCAGTCAGCCTCGCGCGGCGGCAGATCCATTACGGCTGGGCCGTCGCTGCGGCGACCTTTCTCACCATGCTGGTAACCGCCGGCGCCATGGGTGGTCCGGCCGTGTTGCTGATCGCCCTGCAAAAGGAATTCGCCTGGACAACCTCCGACATTTCCAGCGCTTTTGCCGTACGCCTCGTGCTTTACGGATTAATGGGTCCTTTCGCGGCGGCGCTGATGAACAAGTTCGGCATGCGACGGATGATCCTCATCTCGCTCGCCCTCATCATCTTTGGCCTTCTTGCGTCGCTGGCGATGACCAGCGTGTGGCATCTTATTCTGCTTTGGGGCGTCGTGCTGGGATTCGGTACAGGCATGACGGCGATGGTACTCGGCGCCACTGTCGCGACCCGCTGGTTCACGCAGCGCCGCGGGCTCGTCGTTGGTTTTCTCACCGCTAGCTCTGCCACTGGACAGTTAGTCTTCATTCCGCTCTTCATACATATCTCCGAGGTCGCCGGTTGGCGCTGGTCGATCGGCCTTCTGTGCATCCTGCTAGCCGTCGTGGCCGTCATTGTCGCCGCCATTATGCGCAACAGACCCTCGGATCTTGGTCTGCTTCCTTATGGCGATTCTGGTACGTCTGTCGCTAGCGCTGCTGCGGCACAGGTGGCGGCTGCTTCCCATTCCATTGCCTATGCGGCACTTCACGCACTCAAGGTTGCCACGCGCTCTTGGGTCTTCTGGGTCCTGGCCTTTACCTTCTTCATCTGCGGTACCAGCACAAACGGTCTTATCCAGCCACATCTTATCCCGTTTTGCCTGGATTTCGGCGTGCCAGAGCAGACCAGTGCCAATCTATTGGCCATGATGGGGATTTTCGATTTTCTTGGCACAGTCGCCTCGGGCTGGCTCTCCGATCGCTTCGATAACCGCTGGCTGTTGTTCTGGTATTACGGGTTGCGCGGTTTATCGCTGCTCTATCTCCCTGCGTCCGACTTTACCTTCGTCGGGCTTGGCATCTTCGCCATGTTCTACGGCCTCGATTGGATTGCAACGGTACCGCCCACCGTCAAGCTCTGCGCCGAGCGCTTTGGCCGCGAGCGCGCTAATCTCATCTTCGGCTGGGTCTTTGCCGCGCATCAATTAGGCGCCGCCGCCGCGGCCTATGGAGCCGGTTGGTCACGGACCGAACTCGACACCTACCTTCCCGCCTTCTTCACCGCAGGCGCACTGTGTATTGTCGCCGCAATCCTCGTGATAACGATGAAGAAGCACGTCAAGGCCGCACAGATGACGACGGCAGCCTAATCCGGCCTACACGGAGCCTAATTGAGGCACGCATTACCGTTGATGAGGCGCTGCATCTCCGGATCGAGAGTAGCGGATTCCGGACCCGTGGGCGGAGCCAAGTTTTTCTTTTCCTTTTCGGCCAGGCCCACCTGCAAATTATCAATACTGCCGCCTATCTTGACTGGCAGATCGAGCGCGAAAAAACCGGTCGATGTGCGCTCTGATTGCAGGTGAAGATCGACGCCACGCTTAGCCAAATCGATCGTACCGCCGCCATTGATAACGGCACCTTTTGCTATGAGACGCAGTGGCGCTACCGTTGCGATGCCGTCCTTTAAAGTGACGATACCGCCAAGACAGCGAATAGGTGCCGACCCTTCTTTTTCGCGAAAAAGAGTACGAAGATCGGTCGACATCTTTTCCAGGATCGCGCGCTGAATACCGCCCTCGCTCATGACAAAAATCGCCGCCCCCCTGCTTTTTGCAAGACCCTGCTGAAGGTCGCCAGCAGGCATCGTCAGCTTCAGCCTGCCCGTGATCTTACCTGCTAAATCGCCGCTCTCTGCACCGAATTCCTGGGCCAGCTTGTCGGCATCGATCGCATCCATCGCGACACCGGCGTCGATGCTTTTTGCGACATGCAGATGCGCGTTAATACGGCCGCCGGCATAAGGAAATTTCAATGATTTGAGATCGACAGTACCTGGCGCCATATGGCCACTTACCTCGATATCGCGTAGCTCGACACGTCGATAAATGAATTGATCAGATTTTAATCTGGCGTCCAGAATAATGCCGGATTCCTTCGGCACCGAAAGCTCAGCCTCGCCACCTGATTTCTGATCGGAAAGCAACCGATCTAAATCGAGACGAGCGAAAGTAAGATCTGTAGTGAGGCGATCGGGCGCGCCACGCCGACCTTCATCAATCGTCAGCTGGCCTCTAAAACTCGCTTGATCAAGCTTGCCCTTGGCGCGTGTCAGCTCCCAATGATCACCTTCGCGCGTTAGATTCGCATCTAAGGCGAGCGGGTATTCAGCAACGATATCGGCGCCAAATGCGCCCAGCAGATTGTCGAGTTCGTCTGCCTTGAGCGTCAGCGCACCATCAACACCATTGAAATCTAACGGCTCCATCTGCGTACCGTCGAAGGCCAGGCGTGACGTTTTGCCGAACACTGATAGTGCTGTCTTAAAAGGTTTTTTCGCATCACGCATATCGCGGAATGATGCGGTATTCGCGGTGAGACCCAGCGGCGTGTTGTTATAGGCGCCGGCGGCCTTAAGCGCGACGGGGGACACCTCATCGGATGACGCAATAGCGACATTGTCGAGCTGAATGCGCAACGTGTTGCCAGAATACGTGCGATAAGTGATCAGCGCATCCTTCAGTACCATATCGAGTAAGGTCGGAAACTGAGCTCGATTTTTCGGGATTAGGGCAAATCCACCACTTGAAGAATTCGCGCTGAACTTCCAGTTACCCGTTCCTTGTGGATCGCGTTCGAGTACGACCTTTAGGCCATCGGCGCGGAGATGACGATAGATCGGCATCCCTCGCCATAAAGACATGGCTTCGATATCGGCACTAAAGTGCCGCAAGGCGATCATGTTCTCCTCGCTACCCCACGGTGCATTGGCAACACGAAGATTGCTGAACTCGATATGCAGTGGGTCACCCCAGCCGATACTGAATTCCTCAGCAACGACCTTGCGGCCCAAGGCATCGCTGGCGGCTTGCTCAACGATAGGCTTGAGGTCAGCGGATGTAAGCCAAACCGCGCCCCCGCCGATAAGGAGCAAGACGATAGCGAGTAACCCCAGGACGATACGCCAAAAAAATTTCACGCCAAATCCGATCAAAGATGCAGTGATCAGGAACAACGGGAGACAGCAACGGTTGCGTGAACAAACATTCAAATTCTAAATAGATATTCAGTTTCAGAACGAATTCGGGGAATTAGAGGTCGCCGCTGTTATTTCAGGGAATTTTCAGCCGCGTGCATAAAATCCTCCGCCGCGGCATTGCTCTGAGCGTCGATCCCGAGCTGGCCGGCAAGGGCCGCGGTCACGGTGAAAGTGTCGAAACCCCGCGCCGCAAGAGCCTCCAACTGATCGATCGAGCGGATGCTAGCGATAAGAACGCGCGTATTCTGATGGCGGCCGATCTCCAGCATGCCGTCCAAGCGCTGATCGGCATCGAGGCCGGCATCGAGCATACGGCCATAATAGGGAGCCACATATCTCGCACCGATCGATGCGGCTAGCATTGCTTGATGCACGGTATAGCAGGCGGTAAGCGTGACATGATAGCCCTGGCGACAGAGCGGTGCCGCGGCCTCAAAACCGGCGGCGGTCGCTGGAATTTTGATCGTCACCTTGTCCCAGAGATTGCGCAACGCAGCCGCGCTGGCATGTAGCTCAGTGGCGGTATGTCCCGTTGCTTGCAATTGCAGCTCCAGGAGATTGCGCTTTCTGGCATTAATTACCAGATCCTGAGCGGTCGCAAGATCAACCTTTCTGCCAGCGCGCGAGATCAAGAGTGGATTTGTCGTCACGCCGTGCAGCCAGCCGCGGGCGAGACCGAGATCCCAATCCAACGGATTGACGCTATCGATGAAGAGGCGATAGGTCATGAGACATCCTTGAGCTCG
>CAYOYT010000269.1:0-4299 GCA_964408245.1 uncultured Dongia sp.
CGATTGGCGTCCGGATGGAGAGCAACATATTTGAGGAACGTTGAGGAATGGTAAACGTCATGCAGATAGCCAGTACGGGAGTCGGCAGCGCGGCGCCACATACGCGGGCGTCGACGGTCTCGACTGGGCTCGCGTCGGAGACGATTGAAGCTGCTTCTGTTGTCGATGCAGCTATAGGCCTACCGCCCAGTCAGGCGATCCTTTCTGTTGATCGCACTTACAAGTACAACAGCTTTGAATTCTCTTACCGACAGGATTTCGGCAAAATTGTCCTTCTGCGGCAGAAGCCGGATACAGGCGAAGTCGTCCAGCAATTCCCCTCGGAGTATTATCTGCGCAAGTATGCAGACAGTCAGCGCGTCGCTCAGACGGCTGCGGGCGAGGGCGGCAGTAACGTCGAAGCCAAAGCAGTGGTCACGAAGTCGGTTTTGTCGCCCGCGCTAGAGCCTAGCCCCGCGCCGTCCATACCTTCGGCACCTTCGTTGCCGATAGCGACGAGCGGGTCGATCGCTCCTTTGAATCTAACGGTGTAAACTAATCCATAAACAATATGTTATGAGTTTTTGTTCGCAATAAGAGCGAACTTATGCCCTCTGCTGAACTGCGACAGGGCAACTGGTGGCTTGGCGTCGCGATTTGGTGACAGAGCCGCGATTGTTGTAGCCCGTGACGGCGGCTCGCTTATCATCGAGCGCTTGGACAACCGCTCGCATGACGCGCTCGTTCACATCACGCATGGCTTTAAGGGCGCGGAGATTATCTTGAACTGCTGTTTGGAAGCGCTCCGTGGCTTCAGTCAATTCATCGCGCAACGCGCTGTTCACGGAGTTCAGATCTTCGCCCGGCTCCTGAAGTGCCAAAGTGAAAGCGCGATAGGCGTCAGCTAAAGCGACCTTGTCCATCTGCAACTGCTTCAGTTCCGTCGGCTTAAGGCTGCGCATCAGTTCGAGCTCGCGCTCCATGCAGCTGATAAGCTGTGAGGTGATGGCGAGCAATTCCGTCATTCGAGTTGTTTTGTCCATCACGCAACCTCCTGAATTTGCAGTAATTGACGCTGCACGATATCGGCAATGCCTAGAGAATGCGTGCGGGCGACAGCTTTGCCGTATTCCTGATTGAGAAGTGACTTGAACATATCTTCACCTTCGCCGCCGCCCGTCACGGGGTCGGGCTCGAGGCCCGACGACATCTGGTCGAAGACGAGACCAGCAAAAAAAGCTTCGAAATCCTCTGCCACCTTAGCGATGCCAGCGGCGTCGCGCGGCATAGGCTTACCGCCTGGCGTTGTCGCCTGTAGGCGGGGATCGATGGTCATGGGGGCTGTGTTGAGGTCGGACATGTTACTGCACCATGATGTCGGCTTGCATGGCGCCTGCTGCCTTGATTGACTGCAGGATGGAGATCAGATCACGCGGTCCGACGCCCAGTGAGTTGAGGCCGGCCACGAGTTCCTCGAGCGTCACGCTGTCATTGAGAACAGCCAGTTTGCGGTTAGGATCATCTTGAATATCGATGTTTGTCCGTGGCACGACAGTGGTCACACCGGTCGAAGAAAATGGTGAAGGTTGAGAGACTTGCGGAGTTTCGGTGATGCGAATTGTGAGATTGCCTTGAGCTATTGCAACTTTACTGATGCGAACGTTCTGCCCGATCACGACCACCCCAGTGTTCTCGTCAATAATGACGCGCGCCTGCTGGTCAGGCTCAATCGGTAACTGCTCGATATCGGTGATCAGCGCCGTGGGGTCACCGCCATATTGGCCAACATTAAGTTGCACAGTGCCGGAATCGAGCGGGCTCGCCGTCCCGGCGCCGGCGAATTCGTTGATGGCATCGGCGATACGCCGCGACGTGGTGAAGTCGGGATTGCGCAGAGCGATCTTGAGTGATTGCAATTGCGAGAAATCGAACGGTACTTCGCGTTCGACGATGGCGCCGCGGGTAATGCGGCCTGAGGTTGGCACGCCACGCACGACAGTCTCAGCCTCTCCCGTTGCCTTGAAGCCGCCAATCGTCACCTGGCCTTGGCCCACTGCGTAGATTTCGCCGTCAGCTCCAAGCATTGGCGTTGCAAGTAGAGTGCCGCCTTGCAGGCTGGTGGCATCGCCAAGCGAAGAAACGGTGATGTCGATCTCAGAGCCTTGCCGGGAGAAAGCGGGCAGGGTGGCGGTCACCATGACAGCGGCGACGTTTTTGGGTTCGAGGTCGGCATTGGCCTGGTTAACTTTGACACCAAGACGCTCGAGCATGCCGATAAGGCTTTCCCGCGTGAACGGCGCCTTCTTCTTCACGTCGTCGCCGGTTCCATCGAGACCGACAACCAGGCCGTAACCGACGAGCTGGTTTTCGCGCACGCCTTCGAACTCAGCGATATCCTTGATACGTGATAACGCATAAGCCGGCTGGAGTGGCATGATGGCTGTTAGGAGAATCACAGCACTGGCTATCATGGCGGTCAATTGCCGCAACCTGCTGCGCCGAGGGCCGGATCGATTGATATGAAGGGTTCTCGTCATAGCGCTCTTTGCGTCCCAATCAGCTCGGATCTTTATCCGTCAAAATTGATGCGAGTTCTATGCCAAAGGGGTTTTTTCAAATGTTACTTAGCTTAATCAGCTAGTTAGAGGGTGAACCACTTATAACTAGGAGTGAACCGGCTAGATGATATTGTCGGCAGACCTAAAATCTTCAGCAAGGAGGGGGCAGAAATTACCCTCATTTTTCCTGTTGGCAGGGAGTCAAGTTGTTAATCGCCTTAATCTTTTATTAGCCCTGCATGCTACTATATGAAGTGAATTCGGTGACCCGATCCAGGTGAGTTCGTGCCCATAAAAATTGACCCAATTGCGCCGAAGCCAGTCACCGCCAATCGCCGCTTGGGCGGTCCCTCACAGGCAGTGAGTGGCGGAGAGTTTGCCAAGGTGCTGGGCGACACGCATGGTACCGGCGGGCACCCGGTTTCCATGTCGATGAGTGTCAATTCGCTTTCTGTCGTTCTGGCGGTGCAGGAAACTCCGGATGCAGCGAAGGGCAGGGCAAAGCAGCGGGCCCGCGACCGTGGCATCAAGATGCTCGATTTCCTTGAGGAGATCCGAGTGGGCCTCCTGACAGGGGCCATTTCGAAGGATCGGCTGGAGCAATTGGCGCAGATAGTCCGCGCAAAGCGGGAGCAGATCGACGACCCTAAGCTTACAGCGATTCTAGACGAGATTGAACTGCGCGCAGCGGTGGAATTAGCTAAACTTAGTCGCTGAAGCTTATCCGATCGATCAGGAAATTAGATATTTCAATAAGTTGGCAGACCGCACGCGCAAGAAATCCCACTTGCGGGGCACGGACTTTTGCCTATACTCCGCGCGAAATTCACGCCCAATTCCAATGTATTTGGGCGCGAAGTGGCAACGTCAAGTCGAGACCACGCATGAAGCCTTTGCTGTCGCCTGATTATCGGCCCTCCGACAAAGAGCCTTTCATGAATCCAGTACAGCTCGAATATTTCCGCCAGAAGCTGCTGGCCTGGAAATGTGAGCTACTTCGTGAATCGGGCGAAACCCTGAGCCATCTCCAAGAAGAAAGCCTTTCCGAGCCTGATCTAGCCGATCGTGCTTCGCTGGAAACCGACCGTTCGCTGGAATTGCGCACGCGCGACCGCGAGCGCAAGTTGATCCAGAAGATCGAAGAAGCTATCGGCCGCATCGAGGACGGTTCTTACGGCTATTGTGAAGAGAGCGGCGAGCCGATCTCTCTCAAACGCCTGGAGGCTCGGCCGATTGCGACTCTTACGCTCGAGGCGCAAGAGCGCCACGAACGTATGGAGCGCACGCATCGCGACGATTGATCGATCTGGTCGATCAAATCAGTTCTCCTGATTGACGGAGGCGATTGTTAGCCATGACCATCGGGCGCGATAGCTTTCTGCCTTCGCGGTGATTCCTTCATGCGCTGGGCAATTCATATTGGGCACCAGCTTGCCTCGAGTGAGTTCGTCAAGGCCATAGGGCGCATGCAGCTCTAGTCTGCCATCCGTCTTCGGCTGTAGCCGACCCACGTGCAGCGGATCTGAAAGCGGCCGATGGCATCCGCAGTATCGATCACGGGCGGATAATCGGTGCCGAAACGATCCTTGTACCAGAGATGAACGCGCGCTTGGTTTTTGAGATCGATAAGCGCATCGAGACCAGCAAAGAGAAATTGCGCGCGCCGGATTACCACGTCTTCAGCTTCATAAGAGAGGTCGCAATCATCGAAGTAGAAGATGTCGTAATCCTTGATCCCTTCGGTCGGCGACCGACCAGAGAG
>CAYOYT010000270.1:0-4279 GCA_964408245.1 uncultured Dongia sp.
AATCTATGGCGTTGCCCTGTTGACGGGTATTGGCTTCACCATGTCGCTTTTCATCGGTAGCCTGGCGTTTCCCGACCCGGCCCTGGCGGCGGAGCTGCGCCTGGGCGTCATCGGCGGCTCATTCTTTTCGGCGGTATTGGGTTTTGCTGTTCTGCGCTTCAGCGCGGAACCGATGCCCTGAAAGTCCAGGCCGGCACAGCAGCGCCGAGTTCGCTCTTATCCTTCAGTTGCAGCACGCCGGAAAGGACGCCGACGATCTCGAACTTGCCACCAGTAACCCGCAGTAAGGGCCCGCCAGAAGCACCGAAAGTCGTGTCGCAATCATGGATTAGTAACGGGCGCTTTGCGAACATACCCAGCATCCGGCAACCATTATGGATCATGAGGATTTCCGACCAATCGCCATTATAACCGGCAGCATCTATGCCAGCCTCGCTTTGGGCGGCGAACACGTCGCTTTCCTCTCCGGCAGCGAGCTGCAGGGGTTTCAATTTTAGCCGCTGATCTAGCGTGATAATCGCCCAGTCGCGCGCCATTTGCGCTACACTCGTGGCCTTGGCGGGATCATACTTTGGATCGTGGGTGAAGCTCTTCCCCCGAGCATGCGCCGCGAAGGAACCGCGATCATAGCCGGCTACAAAATGCACCTCGAAGGGCTGAGTCCAGCGGCCATCATTTTGGTTATAGAGGCAGTGCGCCGCAGTCAGCACCTTGTCGGGAGCGATCAGTGTGCCAGTGCAATGACCGCCTACCTCACGATTGATGCGGCCGATGGCGATCCAGGGCCAGGCCGTAGAATCGACCTTGGTGCGATTATCCTCGCCATCGATGCCGATCTTACGCAACTGTGGCTGGCTCGACGTCTGCGCTAACGCTGTGCTAGCTGCCAGCACAACAAACCCAGCAAGACAAAAAAATCTGATCCACATCACGGCCAAGCTCTCAGGGCGCCAGCACAGCGTTATGGAACAGTAGCGCGATGAAGGCTGCTAGCGTAAAGGCCGCCAGTGCTAAGCCAAAGACCACGATCCGGCTTAGACGATCGGTCGGGCGTATTTGGCGATCAAGTTGTCGGCGAGCACCCGACCGCTTTTCCTTGCCGAAGAGAAGCACCAAATAGGCGTGCTCACCGAAAGGCAGCGGCATTGAGGCACGGAAATCGACCGGATGGCGGCGCTGGATCGCCCACTGCGCAACGCGACTGATCGCTTCTGTCTGAGCCGGCGACAGGCTGTCACGAACATCCTGTGGCAGCTTGCGCAAAAAGGCTTCACCACGGACTTCGTCCATCAGCATCAGTCATCTCCTCATGGCTTTGCCGCCAAGCAGTGCCGCATACGCTAGCCGGACAAGTTCTCTTTCCTCGAGAATGACGATGCTTGGTTTAAATTCCCTTTACCCAAAAAGGATTGGAAGCGTAGAAACGGCACCAAAGACCCGCAAAACAATCGGTTGAGCGGCTTTTTGCAGGTTCCCGCCGTCCTTGTGCCAGATTGGCGCTTTTGCGGCGCATGAGCTAGAATCGCCAGCAATTACAAGACATAATCTTCCAGTCACTGTCATCGGGGATATTGCTATCATGCGAGCGGAAAAGCTGAAGACGCAGCTGATCGACGAAGTCGTGCGCTTTGTCGGCGAAAGAATTGAGCGCAAGCGTAACGTCCTGATCGAAACCTTCATTCGCCAGTTTTATGCCAACGTCCCGCAAGCGGATATTGCCGACGACAGCGCCGAGGACCTTTTTAATGCGGCGCTATCGTTGACGAATTTCGCACAAATCCGTACGTCTGGTCAGGCTAAAGTCCGCGTCTTCAACCCGCGTAGTGAAGAGCACGGCTGGCGCAGCCCACACACGGTGATTGAGATCGTCAATGATGACATGCCGTTCCTGGTGGACTCGTTGACAGCCGAGATGAATCGCCAGGATATCGGCGTCCATCTCGTCATCCATCCGATTATGCGCATCAGCCGAGACGCCAAAGGTCAACTCATCGCGATCGGCGCCGAGGACGGCAAGCCCGAATCTATAATGCAATTACGCATCAATCAGGTGGCAACGCAAAGCGAACTTGATGCGCTGAAAGTGCGGGTCGAGATTGTCCTGCGCGACGTGCGCGTGGCCGTTGCTGATTGGCAGGCGATGCGTGCAAAACTCACCGCCGCCATCGAGGAAACGGAAAAAAAGAAACTACCGCTGCCGCCCGAGGAAATCGCCGAGGTCCAGGCCTTCCTGCGCTGGATCAACGACGATCACTTCACTTTTCTTGGTTATCGTGAGTATAGTTTCGCCGGCAAGAACGACAGCATCACATATCACATCAAAAAAGATGCCGGCCTCGGTTTGCTGCGCGACCCGGAAGTACGCGTGTTCGAGGGCATGCGCAATCTCGACGCCCTACCGCCGGACGTGCGCAACTTCCTTACCCAGCCGCAATTGACGTTGGTTACCAAAGCCAATTTGCGCTCAACCGTCCATCGCAACGTCCATCTCGATACGGTTGGCGTCAAGATCTTCAACGACCAGGGCGAAGTCACAGGCGAGCATCTTTTTGCCGGCCTCTTCACCTCCATAGCCTATAATCGTTCGCCCTGGGAAATTCCGCTGCTGCGGCACAAGGTCGAAACTATCGTGAAGCGAGCTGGCTTCAGTTCGCAAAGCCATGATGGAAAGGCGCTGGCCCACATCCTCGAAACTTATCCGCGCGACGAGCTTTTCCAGTCTGATATCGACGGTCTCCTTGAAACCTCGCTTGGCATTCTCAATCTACAGGACCGCCAACGCGTGGCGCTCTTCATCCGCCGAGATCCTTATGAGCGGTTTCTGTCCTGCTTCGTTTACCTGCCACGCGACTGGCTGACCACCGATCTGCGCCACCGCATCAACGATATCCTGTGCAAAGCTTTCAACGGGCGTCTATCCAACTTCTTTGTCCATGTGACCGACAGTCCGCTTGCGCGTTATCACGTCATCATAGCGACGCGACCTGGCGAGATCCCCAGCTACGACGCCAAAGAAATCGAGCGCATGGTCGCCGACGCCTGTCGCTCCTGGAAAGACAAGCTGAAAGACTCCCTTATCGACTCTAAGGGCGAGGCAGAGGGGCTCAACCTGCTGCGCCATTACGGCGACGCCTTCCCGCTGGGCTTTGAGGAGTACTTCAACGCTCATGCCGCGGTCTCCGATATCGACCGGATCGAGGAAGCGCTAAAGTACAACAAAACAGCGATCAACCTCTATCGCCCGATCGAGGCGGCGAATAGCGAGCTGCACCTAAAGCTCTACAAATCCGGTGAGAAGATCGCACTCTCAACCGTGCTACCATCGCTCGAGAATTTCGGCCTAAAGGTCATCAGTGAGAATCCGTTCGATGTGCGGCCGACTGAGCATGACCAGCCGATCTGGGTCCACGCTTTTACCATGGTGACGGCGGATGGCGGCGAGGTCGACATCGCAGCGATCCGCGACAAATTCCATGAAGCCTATGCCAAGATTTGGGACGAGCAGCTCGAGGATGACGGTTTCAACCGTCTGGTCATCACCGCGGGCCTAGACTGGCGCGATATCACCTTGGTGCGCGCTTATTGCAAATACCTGCGTCAGGCAGCCATCGCCTTCAGCCAGGCTTATATGGAAGCGACGCTAAACGCCAATCCCGGCATTACACGAGATATCCTACAGCTTTTCCACGTGCGCAATGATCCGTCCTTCAACGGCGATCGTGACGCAAAAGCGCTGCAAATCGTCGAGAGGATTGGTCAAAAACTCGATGCCGTCGTCAATCTCGACGAAGATCGTATCCTGCGCCGCTATCTCAATGCCGTGCAGTGCACATTGCGCACGAATTTTTACCAACCAACACCAGACGGCGACGCCAAGGAATACGTTTCCTTCAAACTCGATTCCCATAAGATCGAAGAATTGCCGCTGCCTCGACCGATGGTCGAGGTTTTCGTCTACAGCCCGCGCGCTGAAGCTATTCACTTGCGCGGCGGCAGGGTCGCCAGAGGCGGCATCCGCTGGTCCGATCGTCGCGAGGATTTCCGCACCGAGATCTTGGGATTGATGAAAGCGCAGATGGTGAAGAATGCCGTCATTGTGCCAGTCGGCTCCAAGGGTGGCTTCGTCGTGAAGCGACCGGTTCAGGGCGATCGCGACGCCGTGATGGCGGAAGTCATCCATTGTTACAAAACATTGATGCGTGGTTTACTTGATATTACCGACAATTTGGTGGACGGCTCGGTAAGCGCGCCCGCGAGTGTCGTGTGCCATGATAGTGAC
>CAYOYT010000271.1:0-4254 GCA_964408245.1 uncultured Dongia sp.
TCAGATGGCCCGCCCGCTTGCGGCGGAAGCCGAACGTCTCGGCCAATCCCTTGTAAAAGAACACGACCGCTTCGGCAGCAAGTGCGCCGTTTTTGGTGGCACCGAAAGAGAGCACATCAACGCCGGCCCTCCACGTAATATCAGCGGGGCTCACCTTGAGATGCGCCACCGCATTGGCAAAGCGCGCGCCATCCATGTGCAGCTTCACCTTATGCTTCTTGGCGATCTCGGCGATGGTGCTGACTTCAGCGACCGTATAGGCCGTGCCGCATTCGCTGGCCTGGGTGAGACTCACAGCTGCCGGCTGCACATGATGCACATCGCCGGCGCGCCCATTCTCCAAGCGCTCGGCCATGTCTGTGGCGCTGAGCTTGCCGCCCGTACCCTCGATCGGGACGATCTTGGCGCCGCCGGTGTAGAGCTCAGGCGCGCCGCATTCATCGACCATGATATGCGCTTCTGGATGGCAATAGATCGCGCCATAAGGCGGCGTCATGGTCGAGAGCGCCAGCGCGTTGGCCGCCGTGCCGGTAACAACGGGAAAGGCCACGACCTCGCGCTCGAAGATGTCAGCGAGGCGCTTCTCCACCCGCGCTGTAATCTCGTCCGCGCCATAGGAAGGCATGGTGCCTGCATTGGCGCGGAGGATCGCTTCCAGAATCTCGGGCGCAATGCCCGCCACGTTGTCGCTGCAGAAATTCATGTCGTTACCTTCAAGGTGTCTTTAAATCGAATTGGCCGATCAGCTTGCCCGATTTCATATCCGCGATGAGCAGCCGGCGGCAATCTTCACGGCCGCCGATGGAAAGGATCAGCCGGTCGTCATCCGCCGTCATCAGCTCCACCCGACAGCCATCCGGCACCGGCAAATGCGCAATATCGAAGCCAGATTTTCCCAGCCGAGATGTGCCGACATAAATCATGAACAGGGCGGCTGCCGCCAGGATCACGGCGAAGAACATCACCAATGCCTTGAGAAACTGCACCTGGCGCGGTACTTCCCTCTGTAACTCACTCATGCGGCACCCGATGACTCAACTTCTCGCCCTCACGATCCCCGACGAAGCTAAGAACGAACGCCTCGACCGAGCGCTCGCAGCACTTCTGCCCAACATGTCGCGATCTCGCCTCAAAGCCTTGATCGAGGCCGGAAATCTGACCCTGACCGAAACCGGCGCGACGATAGACGAGCCGTCGCTTAGGGTCAAACCAGGCCAGGCATTTACCCTCGCCATCCCCGATGCAGTCCGTCCAGATCCCGTCGGCCAGGATATCGCCCTCGACATCGCCTATGAGGACGATGACATCATCGTCGTCGATAAGCCGGCCGGCATGGTGGTCCATCCGGCGCCGGGCAATGCCGACGGCACGCTGGTCAACGCCCTTATTGCCCATTGCGGCGACAGTCTCTCTGGCATTGGCGGGGTGAAGCGCCCGGGCATCGTCCACCGCATCGATAAGGATACCAGCGGCCTCCTCATCGCTGCCAAGAATGATGCCGCGCACCACGCTCTTTCTGAGGCCTTCGCCGCTCACGATATCGAGCGCGCCTACAAATGCTTGGTCTGGGGCCTGCCCAGCCCAAAAGCCGGCACGATCGAGACATTGATCGGCCGCCACCCCACTCATCGCCAGCGGATGGCCGTGGTCTCGCGCAACGGCAAGGAAGCAATCACCCATTACCGCGTTGAACAGGTCTTCGGCCTTGGCGCCGCCTTGGTGGAATGCCGGCTGGAAACGGGCCGCACCCACCAGATCCGCGTCCACCTGACCCATCAAGGTCATCCGCTGATCGGCGATCCTGTCTACGGCCGAGCCACCATCGCCCGCCGCGCCCAGCTATCGGAAGGTGCCCGCGATGCCGCCAAAACCTTTCCCCGCCAGGCCCTCCACGCCGCCCTTCTCGGAATAACGCACCCCCGGACCGACATTCATATGACGTGGGAGTCGGAAATTCCCGCCGACATGAAAGAACTCGCCCGTCACCTGGGAACGAAGTAAGTCCTTGATCTGTTAAGAATTCTAGCAGGACTTGAAGAACTGAATTGTTAACCTATCTTAACTACATTGATAACCTACTATCCCAGTCAAGTTTGAGACTGATCGTGCGAGAATTTTGCCTTAAAGTGGTCATGATCGCCCGCCAAACTCTTGGGATAAGTAAGGGTTAATCGATAGAAAGATTGGGGGTAAGATGGCAACCACGAACACTCTTCCCGCCCTTGTCGGCGAGAACGGCCTTGGCCGCTACCTGTCGGAGATCCGCAAATTTCCGATGCTGGAGCCGAATGAAGAATTCATGCTCGCCAAGCGCTGGGAAGAACATCAGGACCCGGAGGCTGCGCACCGCATGGTGACAAGTCATCTGCGTCTCGTGGCGAAGATCGCCATGGGTTATCGCGGCTACGGCCTGCCCATGTCGGAAGTCATTTCCGAGGGCAATGTCGGCCTCATGCAGGCTGTGAAGCGTTTCGACGCTGATAGGGGCTTCCGCCTCGCAACCTATGCGATGTGGTGGATCCGCGCTGCCATTCAGGAATACATCCTTCACAGCTGGTCGCTGGTGAAAATTGGCACCACCGCCTCGCAGAAGAAATTGTTCTTCAACCTCCGCCGCGTCAAAGGGCAGATAAAGGCGCTTGAGGAAGGCGACATGACGCCGGAGAACGTCAAGGAAGTGGCGACGCGCCTCAACGTGAGTGAAGAGGAAGTGATCAACATGAACCGCCGCTTGATGGCGCCGGATCATTCTCTGAACGCGCCCCTGCGCATTGACGGCGAAGGCGAATGGCAAGATTGGCTGGTCGATGAGACCGACAGCCCGGAGACCCGCGTCGCCGACGATCAGGAATTCGGCCGCCGCAAGAAGCTCCTCGACAACGCGATGCTCGGCCTCACGCCGCGCGAGCGCAAGATCTTGGTGGAGCGCCGTCTGAAGGACGAGCCAACAACGCTCGAAGGACTCTCGACCGAATTCGGCATCAGCCGCGAACGCGTCCGCCAGATTGAAGTGCGCGCCTTCGACAAACTACAACGCTCGATCCGCAAACAAGCGATCGACGAAAAGCTCATCACTGAGATGATGTAACGCTTCTCATCCATACGAGCGCGAAAGGCGAGCCCGCAAGGCTCGCCTTTTTGTTTGGCAGCATCCGAGGCATGTAACAACCACCGCGTGCTAGTCCTCTCCACCCTTGAGGGGAGAGTTAGAGAGGGGGTGAGCAACTGAAGACTCTACCCCGCTTAACTCAACAACCCTACTCCCGACCAGCCAGCAACCGCGTATCGATCACAATGTTCAGCAAATCGCCGGACTCGTTCATGATGTCGACATGATCGCCGTTGCGACTGACCATCGAGCACCAATTGCGCGATGCTTCCGGATAGATAAAACAAAGCTTGCCATCTTTAATTTCATACTTGGCTTCATAGGTACCTTTAGCGTCGTCTTTTCCATGTACCTTCCCATCGGCACTATAATATTCAGACCATTTTACCTGGTTGAGATAATAGCCGCTGAGCGTGTTACCCACGATGGCTTGCTTCAGATCGTTCTGACTGAGCATGCGGGCTTTGATCGGGTCACTGTCTGCAAGATGGCGAAGCGGTTCGACGACTTCAAACTCCATCTCCGGGTCTTTGCCCTTAGCCAAGATCTTGCATTCTTGGTGATAGTTCTGGCGACATTTTTTCAAGGCCTCGCCGACGGGCTGGCAAAAACTAGCCTCCTGGCAATAAATGTAATGTGAGTTCATCCCATTGAGCGTAACCGCGAAGGCGCCGTTATTGGTGCTCGTGATGTCGCGCTGATACTCCTTGAAGCTCGCGTAAATACTATCGCTAATCTGAAATTTGCCTGCTTGCGCTAAAGTGGCGGTGGACAATCCGACGACCACCACGATTGCAATGGTAACGAATCGAGCGAACCAAAACGTTCTTCTTGTCATGTGAAACCATCCCCTCATCCAATTGATCGATACGGCGAGACATAATTGTCAGGCCATCTCGCCTTGCCAAAAATTTTTCTTATCGCAACGCATTAGATTATTACTGTCCGGTCGAAACCCACGTGTCAACAAACTCACCCATAAGCTCTCCGTTTTCGCTGACATATTTCAAATGATCCCCCTCCCGACTGATCAACGCGCACCAATCGTTAGCGGTCCTTTCATTGTCATAGCACAGCTTGCCATTTTTAATTTCATACCTGAAATTTAGAAGGCTGCCACCGGTATATAACGCACCGTCGGGGGC
>CAYOYT010000272.1:0-1665 GCA_964408245.1 uncultured Dongia sp.
ATGGCTGTTGCGCCAAGTCGCCTCGTCCTCAGGCAGCGGCATCAGCGTTGAGATGGTCTCGCCATCACCGAGCGGTAGCATGTTGACCAGCGCCTTGCCGCGCGCCTGTGGATTGCCAAGCGGCAGGCGATAAACCTTGGTCTTGTAGACCATTCCCTTCGTGGAAAAGAACAACACGGGCGTGTGCGTGTCGGCAACAAAGACCTGGCTGACGAAATCCTCATCACGGGTCGACATGCCGGAGCGGCCCTTACCGCCGCGCCGCTGAGCTCGATAAGCCGAAAGCGGCACGCGTTTAATATATCCGCCATGAGTCACGGTGACGACCATGTCCTCACGCTGGATCAGATCCTCGATATCGTGCTCGAATTCCGAATCCTCGATCGTTGTTTTGCGTGGAGTACCGAACTGGCCTTTGATCTCGAGCAATTCGCTGCGTAGGATGTTGAGACGTTTTGGGCGACTTTCCAGCGTCTCCAGGTGATCGATGATCTCCTTGGAAAGGCCTTCTAATTCCTCGGCGATCTTTTCGCGCTCCAAGCCGGTAAGGCGTTGCAGGCGTAAGTCCAGGATAGCTTTTGCCTGCGCATCGCTGAGGCGATAGGTCTCTCCCTCGCCCATCGGATGTTCCGGATCGTCGATGAGGTGAATAAGCGGCGCCACGTCGGTCGCCGGCCAGTCGCGCGCTATCAGGCGCTCCTTGGCAACCACCGGATCGGGCGCGGTGCGGATTAGCTGGATCACGTCGTCGATATTAGCGACAGCTATGGCGAGACCCACCAACACATGGGCTCGCTCGCGGGCTTTGCCGAGATCGAAAATCGTCCGACGAGTAATTACTTCCTCGCGGAACTCAACGAAAGCGCTGATCACCAATTTTAGCGTCAGCATCACTGGTTTGCCGCCATTCAAGGCCAGCATGTTAACGCCGAACGAAGATTGCAGCGGCGTAAAGCGGAAGAGCTGATTGAGCACCACATCCGCCATCGCATCGCGTTTCAGTTCAACGACGACGCGGACGCCATCACGATCGCTCTCGTCACGCAGATCTGCGATGCCCTCAATGATTTTTTCGCGCACGCATTCAGCCATGCGCTCAATCATCCGCGCCTTGTTCACCTGGTACGGCACCTCAGTGATGACGATCGCATCGCGGTCCTTGCGGATCTCCTCAACATGGGTGCGGCCTCGCATGATGACTGAGCCACGGCCAAAATTATAAGCTTCGCGAATACCGTTCCGCCCCAAAATCAGGCCGCCAGTCGGAAAATCCGGTCCTGGCACTAAGCGCATCAGATCGTCGATGCTGATTCCCGGGTCGTCGACATAGGCGCAGCAGGCATCGATGACTTCGGAAAGATTGTGTGTCGGGATATTGGTCGCCATGCCGACGGCGATACCGCCGGCACCGTTGACCAGTAAATTGGGGTAGCGTGCGGGAAGAACGACCGGTTCTTGCGCACGACCGTCATAATTGTCCTGGAAGTCGACTGTATCCTTCTCGATATCCTCGAGCAGGGCTTCCGCAGCTTTAGAGAGACGCGATTCCGTATAACGCATCGCCGCCGGCGGGTCGCCGTCCATTGAACCGAAATTGCCTTGGCCGTCGATCAACAGCACCCGAAGCGAGAAATCCTGCGCCATGCGCACCAGGGCGTCGTAGAT
>CAYOYT010000272.1:1675-4245 GCA_964408245.1 uncultured Dongia sp.
CGCCTGATCACCATGCGGGTGGAAATTCGCCATCACGTCGCCCACCGCCCGGGCTGATTTCTTGAAGCCGCTGGAGGAGGAGAACCCGCCTTCACTCATCGCGTAGAGGATGCGACGATGGACCGGCTTTAGACCATCGCGCACATCTGGCAGTGCTCGGCTGACGATCACGCTCATCGCATAATCGAGGTAAGAGCGTTTCATCTCCTCCTCGATGTTGATCGGTGCGATATTGAATCCGGGTGTGGCGGGCGTCTCAGTCACTGAAATTATGCCTTTTATTTCAATATGTTAATCGGTAGTGCGGGATCCCCGAAAACCGTGCCAGGAAGATAGCAGATCGTCACCCACGCCACAACAAATGCGGCGCCGTCTGAAGTCAAAAAAAGCCAATAAAAACAAAGGCCCGCCGTGATCCAAGGATAACGGCGAGCCAAGTTTTGGGATGTGAGAGCAGAGTTGGCCCGAAATGCGTCAGAATCGAGCCTATCAAGGGGTCGGCAAAAGCGACCCTCAGGCGGCTTTCGGACCCTTGAGACCGGTCACAAATTTCGTGGTGTCATAAGCGTAGAATTCAGCCGGCGCGCGCATCAGGCGGTTCGCCGGATCGCGCAGCAAGCCCATGTCCTGCAGCAGGTGGGCATCGTAATCCGCCAGCACCGTCTCGAGCTTGGGCGAAATCGCCTTGGCACGGCCACGGAGGAACAAAAGGGTCAACATGATCAACTCTCCAGTCGTTTAGCAGCTCTCTGCTGCAAGACCCCGGCTCAAGCCAGACGTCCCTGCAGAATCTGTTTAATAACTTTAACTTAGCGTAGAAAAGCGAGGTTGACACGCGATATATAGTAAAGAATATGTTTAGTAATGCTAAATCATCCGCGACGACTTGCCGCCCTGTCCGGCCTACGAACTTTTGAAGCGGTAGCGCGCCTAGGCAGCGTCCGCCAGGCAGCAGCTGAACTTAACGTGACGCCGGGAGCTGTCAGCCAGCAGGTAAAGGCATTGGAGGCCGAGATCGGCGACGCCTTGGTCCAGCGTCAGGGGACAGGCATCGTGCTGACCCGGATGGGACAAGAAGTGAAGGACGACCTCACCGCCGCCTTTCGCATCCTTGCTCGAGTCTCTGACAGGATGCGCAAAGGCCTCAAAGGTCTGTCATTGCGCCTGCGAATCGAGGATCCGGCGCTGGCCGCCAATTGGCTGCTCACCCGCCTGCAGCGCTATCGCGCCCGGCCCGACAGCGTCGATGTGGTGTTAGAGACCGCAACCAGTTGGTCGCAACTCGAACCCGATGCCTTCGATTTCGATATCCGCTTTGGTCTTGGCGATTGGGAGGATGTCACTGCACATCGTCTTTTCGCCGACGAAGTCTTTCCGGTCTGCAGCCCACGACTTCTTTTGACATCTTCGCTGGGCGAGCCCAGCGATCTCTCGCAGCAAACCTTGCTGCATCTGGATTGGACTGGTCAGGCCGTGATCTGGCCGGATTGGCCGGCCTGGCTGCGCGTTGCCGGTATGTCGGATATCGACACCTCGCGCGGTATTCACTTCACAGATTTCGCACTTTGTCTTCAGGCGGCGATTGCCGGCCAAGGTGTTTCACTCGGCACCACCGCCGTCGTCGCTGACGCGCTTGCAGACGGCCGTCTAGTGGCGCCATTTGAAAAAAGTATCCTCACCCCCTTCGCCTATTACATCGTCCACGCACCCGACGTGATGAAGCGGCCGGAAGCGAAAGGCTTTCTCGATTGGATCTTGGAGGAGGCAAGGCTGACGGAGGTATAACTCCCTGCTCCGTGGTGCCCTGGCTTAGCCCGGGCATGACGACCGAGAACGATTACACCAACCGCACCAGCTTTGCCGCCATGGCTGCGGCATCTTCCGGCCTCAGCCGCGTGCATTTCTCGCCGAGATGGGTCGCGAACGCGGCCGCTGTCTTCTCGGTAAAGATCACGGTGCCATCTTTTTCCAACGCGGTAATGCCGTCGAAGGTAAGCGCCGTCGCATTGATCCCAAGCGCCTGTTCAAGTGTCCATTCGCGCGGCAAGTCAACTGCTACACCCTTGCGACTGATCGTCACTGGATAGCCACCAACCAGACCATTGGGCGCCGGCGCATGCAGCGCGTAAGATTCATCGCTCAACAGCGCCGCCAGCACGTCGAGCGCCGCCGATGCTGTGATGCGGTTGATCTCTGGCGTGTGCTCCACAGCCATCTTCACGATGCGTAGCTTATCTTTGATAGCAAGAGAGATATCATGCCCATGCCATAACACCTGCAATAGGAAGGGCGGCAATTCTTTAACTGACTCTTCGCCATAAAACAGGGATGAAAGCGCATGTCCGCCCACCAATTTGACATTGAGTTCGGGGATCGGCGCCTTAGCATGATCGCTCGCCAGAAACCGAATCTTGGGCAGACATTCACTGATACTTCCGATGCCAATGACAGGGCCCGATCCAGTCAGATGCAGCACAGCACTGACAATATCGGGATAAGTACCACTGACCCATGGGCAATGCAGTTCCGATTTTTCCCAGGCAGCGCGCAAGACAAGCATTGGCGCCAGG
>CAYOYT010000273.1:0-4230 GCA_964408245.1 uncultured Dongia sp.
ATCAGCCTTGCCCATCTCGGCGTTCTGTTCCTTGACGAATTGCCGGAATTCCAACGCGCCACCTTGGAAGCCTTGCGCCAACCGATGGAAACGGGCCGCGTTTCCATCGCCAGCGCCAATGCCCATGTCACCTATCCGGCGCGTGTGCAGGTCGTGGCCGCCATGAATCCCTGCCGCTGCGGTCACTTGAGCGATCCGGCATTGGGCTGCGGCAAGGCGCCCAGATGCGCGCTCGATTATCAATCGCGCATCTCCGGTCCGATCTTCGACCGCATCGATCTGCATGTCGACGTGCCCGCTGTATCCGCGGCCGATCTGTCGCTGCCACCCCCGGCCGAAGGTAGCGCGAATGTCGCCGCGCGGGTGGCGCGCGCGCGCGCCCGGCAGATGGAACGCTATGCTGCCCACAATTTGCGCTGCAATGCCGAGGTCGATGGTGAAATATTGGAAGAACTCGCCGCACCCGATGCGGAAGGACGCCGCCTTCTGACCCAGGCCGTTGAGAAGTTCCGCCTCTCGGCACGCGGCTATCACCGGGTGCTGCGCGTCGCGCGAACGCTTGCCGACCTCGCCAATGCGCAAGATATTCGCGCCATCCACATCGCCGAAGCGCTCGGCTACCGGCGCTTGGCGCCAGCGCGCGCGGCGTGACATAGACATCTCTACCGGCTGATCTTGGCAGCCTTCTCCGCGACCTTGGGCAGGAAGCGATCCCAGCGCACGATGGCTCGGTCATGCGTGCCCTCGCCGATAAGCTCGATCTCATCTTCGGCCCGCACGGTGAAGCTGACACGTCGATTGTCGATCTTCGTGCAGGTCACGTGAACCGTGACTTTCATGCCAGGCGGTGTGGCAGCGACATGATTGACGTCGATGCCGACACCGAGGCTACCTTCGCCCTCATCCAAATGCGGCTTCAAGGCATCGATACAGGCCCATTCCATCAAGCCCACCATGAAGCCGGTGGCGAAGACAGCTGGCATGACGCGGAAATCGGGCGATTCTGGATAGAGCTTCGGCACCGTCTTTTCATCGGTGACGATGAAACTGAAAACATGGCTGTCACCGACTTTCAGTGTGGCCTTCATGGGAAAAATTCCGTTACTTGGGATCGATGAGGGGGATATGGGGTGCTGCGTGGCGAGGCAGATGGCCGGTGAGGCGCGGATCGTCCTGAACCTCGACCATGAAGGCATAAGGCACGAAACCGGCTTTTTGATAGAAGCCTAGAGCATGTGGGTGGTCGAAGGTGCAGGTATGAACCCAGAGTCGTTCGATCGGGCTTTGCCCCGATCGCCGGTTCCAGGCAAGGTGAATACCGCGATCGATCAGATAGCGCCCGGCGCCCTTGCCAATCGCTTCTGGAACAAGGCCAAAGAAAGACATCTCGCAGTGCGGCGGCTCGCGGAAATCGAGCTCCAACAGGCCCAGCACGGTGTTGCCCGACATCAAGCGATAGAGATCGATATCGGCGCTGTCGAGAATGGCGCGCAGTGTTTCATCCTTCATGTGGAGGCGCGAATGCCACAGCCAATCCTGACCTACCTGGCGAAAGAGATCGCGGAACGCGGCGATATCCGGCTTGATCCACGGTGCTAGAAGGAAGCTTTCGTCACTTAGCCGAGATGCGCGTAAGCGGGGTGGCGCCCACATTTCAAGGCAGGTGACGACATTGGCGATCTGGCCGGGAACCAAGCTCGAATAACCGAGTGGGAGCGTTGGATGGGTCATGGCGACTGAGCATCACTTGATGTTGACGATGTCCGGACCGTCTGTGGGCATACAACAGGGGCCGTGTGAACGAACCATCCCACGGCCCATCTTTCTCAAGCATTTGTCGCGTTGTTACACGCAAGCCTTACACGCCCGCGAGATTTCTCAGCACATAGGGCAGCACACCACCGTGGCGGTAATATTCCACTTCTTCTGCGGTATCGATGCGGCAGGTGACGATGATTTCCTCGACCTTGCCATTGGCGCGGGTGATCTTCACGGGCACGTCCATACGCGGTTTGATGCTGCCGTTCTTGCCGGCACCGGCAAGCCCGGTGATGTCGAAGATTTCCGAACCATCGAGGCCTAAGCTCTTGCGGGTCATTTCGCCCTTGAACATCAACGGTAGGACGCCCATGCCAACGAGGTTCGAGCGATGGATGCGCTCGAAGCTTTCGACCAGCACCGCCTTGATGCCGAGAAGCAGCGTGCCCTTCGCCGCCCAATCGCGCGACGAACCCGTGCCGTATTCCTTGCCACCCACCACGACCAGAGGTGTCTTGCCCTTCTGATACTTCATGGCGGCGTCATAGATCGACATGGCGTCGCCTGATGGCATGAAGCGGGTAACCCCACCTTCGGTGCCGGGCGCCATCTCGTTCTTCAAGCGGATATTGGCGAAGGTGCCACGCATCATCACTTCATGATGGCCGCGCCGCGCCCCGTAAGAGTTGAAATCGGCCGGTGTCACGCCATGCGCGATGAGATATTGACCCGCCGGTCCGTCCTTTTTGATCGAGCCCGCGGGGCTGATGTGATCGGTCGTGATCGAATCGCCCAGGATCGCCAGCGGTCGCGCACCACGGATATCGCTGATGGTGCCTGCCTCTTTGCGCATGCCCTGGAAATAGGGTGGGTTGGCGACATAGGTCGATGTTGTCGGCCAGGTATAGGTGAGCCCCTTGGGCGCCTTCACCTTGCGCCAATTGGCATCGCCCTTGAACACATCGGCATAGCGCTTCTTAAAATCGCTGAGCTTCACGGCTTTGGCGACCGTGTCGGCGACTTCCTTCGTGCTGGGCCAGATATCCTTCAGGTAGACAGGCTTGCCCTTTTTGCCATAGCCGATCGGGTCCTTCGTGATGTCGATCTTCATCGAGCCAGCAAGCGCATAAACCACGCACAGCATCGGCGAGGCAAGGTAGTTCGCTTTGCAATGCGGATTGACGCGGCCTTCAAAATTGCGGTTGCCCGAGAGCACGGCGGCAGCCACGAGATCGCCCTTGGTTATCGCATCGGCGATGGGTTCCGGGAGCGGGCCGGAATTGCCGATGCAGGTGGTGCAACCGTAACCGACTAGGTTGAAGCCGAGTTTATCAAGCGCCTTGTTGAGGCCTGCATTCTTGAGATAGTCCGTCACCACCTGCGAACCCGGTGCCAGCGAAGTTTTCACCCAGGGCTTCACGGTAAGGCCCGCCTCGACCGCCTTCTTGGCAACGAGACCGGCCCCTAACATGACCGAGGGATTAGATGTATTGGTGCAGGACGTGATGGCGGCGATGACGACGGCGCCATCCGCCAGCTCCCAATCGACGCCCTTCACAGAAACAGCGCTTTCATTACCCTTGCGACCGAAGACCTCGACGAGGTTCTTCATGAAGGTCTCAGCCGCCGCGTTGAGCGGGACACGGTCCTGTGGGCGTTTGGGGCCAGCGAGGCTTGGCTCAACCGTCGAGATGTCGAGGGACAGCTTGTCGGTAAAGATCGGCTCCGGTGTCTTCTTGTCGCGCCACATGCCCTGCGCCTTGGCATATTTCTCGACCAGAGCGATGCGATCGGCTTTGCGACCGGTGGATTTCAGATAGCGGATGGTTTCGACATCGACGGGAAAGAAGCCGCAAGTCGCACCATATTCCGGCGCCATGTTGCTGATGGTGGCGCGGTCGGTGAGTGCCAGATCATCGAGGCCAGGACCGTAGAATTCGACGAATTTATTGACGACGCCTTTCTTGCGCAGCATCTGCGTTATCGTGAGCACGAGGTCGGTCGCCGTTGTGCCTTCTTGGAGCTTGCCGGTGAGCTTGAAGCCGATAACTTCTGGGATCACCATTGAGATCGGCTGGCCGAGCATGGCGGCTTCCGCCTCAATGCCACCCACGCCCCAGCCAAGCACAGCAAGGCCGTTTACCATGGTGGTGTGGCTGTCGGTGCCAACCAACGTGTCGGGATAGGCGATGGTTTTGCCACCCGTCGTTTTGCCTTTCGCCTTCTCAACCGGTTCTTTCATGGTCCAGACGACTTGGGCGAGATTTTCTGTGTTCACCTGATGGCAGATACCTGTTCCTGGCGGCACGACGCGGAAATTGTCAAACGCGGTAGACCCCCAGCGCAGGAATTCATAACGCTCGCCGTTGCGGTCATATTCAAGCTCAACGTTCTTCTTAAAGGCGCCCGGGCCAGCGAAGAAATCGACCATCACCGAATGGTCGATGACGAGATCGACAGGCGAGAGCGGAT
>CAYOYT010000274.1:0-4221 GCA_964408245.1 uncultured Dongia sp.
ACATAAACCTGCTTTCCATGCAGATACTTCATGATTCCTTCCGCCATCGGTGATCGCACGGAATTAAAGGTGCAACAAAAGAGAACGCTGCCGGGCAGACCCTGCGGCATACGTCCTCACATCTTGACGTGTAGGGCGCAGATCAGCGTAAAGAGCCGCCGCGCCGTATTGAAATCAACTTCGACCTTACCCGCGAGCCGCTCTCGCAAGATCTCGGACCCCTCATTGTGTAAGCCGCGGCGTCCCATATCGATGGCCTCGATCTGGGATGGCGAGGCGGATTTGATGGCTTGATAGTAGCTCTCGCAGATATCGAAATATTCTTTAACGATGCGACGAAAGGGCGACAAAGAGAGAATGAATTTGTAGAGCGGAGCGTTCATCTCGTCTTTTATATCAAAGACTAATCTGTTTTCCTCGATTGAAAGAGCCAAATTATATGGACCAGCATGTTCAATGGCCGGCTGGAACTGGTTGTCCTCAAGAAGGTCAAAAATTGCCACCGCTCGCTCTCGTTCTACCTCCGGTGTACGACGTGCAGTTGACTCTTCGTCCAGGTCGATGCGGATCAGTCGGCCCGTGGTCATGTCAGTGATTGCTCAGGAAGCAGCCTGACGCAGTCGCTCGACATAATCGTCGATCTCCCGCGGGAAGGTCTTCATCGCCGTCCGATTGACAATGAGGCGCGAGGTTACGTCAGCGATCCTTTCGACTTCGACTAGATTGTTTGCCTTGAGCGTAGCACCACTGGAAACCAGATCGACAATGCGTCGGCAAAGCCCCAGGGTTGGCGCTAGCTCCATGGCACCCGACAGCTTAATACATTCGGCTTGCACGCCACGAGCGGCGAAATGGCTTCGAGTGACGTTAGGATACTTAGTCGCAACACGTATATGCGACCAGCGGCTTGGATCGTCGCCTTCAGAAAGATCCCTCGGTTCGGCGACGGATAATCGGCAATATCCTATATTGAGATCTACCGGCGCGTAGATTTCCGGATAATCGAATTCCAGAAGCACATCATTCCCCGCGACACCAAGTTGTGCCGCACCAAATGCGACAAAGGTCGCAACGTCGAAGCTGCGAACACGAATGATCTCAAGCTTCGGATCGTTCGTGCGAAAACGAAGAGCACGCGAATTTTCATCTGTAAATTCGGCCTCTGGCTCGATTCCGGCTCTTTTCAGAACCGGTACAACCTCTTTGAGGATGCGGCCCTTGGGCAATGCCAGAACGAATATATCGCTCATTGGCGCCCCTTGCTGGTACTCAGGCCCTCTCGATCGTGATCAGGGCGCCATTGGGTCGGCCAACCTTCGCCCATGTCTTTCAAAAACACGCTGAGTTCCAAAACTGTTAATTGGATCACTCCGCCACCGGAAAACAACAGGTTAAGCTTGTCACCGTCCAGTTGCAGCGTCAAAAGTGATAGAAATTTGCCTCTTTGTTTAAGATCAACATCTCGGCTACGAACCGATATAACCTTGTCCATGCAAAGGCCGGCGTGGATGCGCTGCTCGGTGTCGTAATAGTCGTCCGCATCGCGAAAGCTGGCATCACCCTGCGCCGCGACGGATCCTTGACGGCCGGCTGGCTGGCGTTCCCAGCGGAACCGGTTCAGCAGCATGATGAAACGCTGTTCGTTGCTGAAATACTGAATTTCGGAAATGGGCACCAAGGCATCTTGTAAGCAAGCAGCAACGATCGCGAGATCATCGGCGTCCCTGGCCATTAGCCCCATTTCGTTGCCATTTGCCAGCATCACCATCCCTTACTCCGCTGCTGCGTCGCTCAATCGCTCGATCTCAGCGCCACAAGCCGACAGCTTGTCTGTCAGCTTTTCGTAGCCACGATCCAGATGATACACGCGATTGAGATAAGTATCTCCCTCAGCCGTTAACCCCGCTAACACCAACGATACGCTGGCACGTAAATCGGTCGCCATGACGGGCGCGCCGGTTAACTTCTTGACACCGCGCACCATAGCCGAAGAGCCGTGCACGTTAATGCTGGCGCCCATGCGCGCTAGTTCCGGTACGTGCATGAAGCGATTTTCGAAGATCGTTTCGGTGATCATCGACGCGCCCTCGGCCGTGGTCATGAGCGCCATCATCTGTGCCTGTAAATCGGTCGGAAAGCCCGGGAAGGGTTCCGTCATTACGTCAACACCATTCAAGGCGCCATTTTTGCGCTTTACGATTAGCCCGCGCGGCGTCTCGGTCAGCGACACGCCCGCCTGCGAAAGGGTCGATGCGGCTGCGCCGATTAACTCATGATGCAAACCGACAAGCTCGACCTCGCCACCGGTGATAGCCGCCGCCATCGCATAAGTACCGGCTTCGATCCGATCGGCAACCACGCTATGGGTACAGCCATGCAGACTCTCCACACCCTGGATCTTGATATGGTCAGTGCCAATGCCTTCAATCTTGGCGCCCATTGCATTGAGGCAAGCCGCAAGATCCGAAATTTCCGGCTCGCGCGCCGCGTTGATAAGGTGCGTCTCGCCTTTCGCGAGCGTCGCCGCCATGAGAAGATTTTCTGTGGCACCCACCGAAACCTTTGGAAACGCTATCTCGCCGCCCTTTAGTCCATTTGGAGCTTTCGCCACAATGTATCCAGAATCGAGCTCGATCTCGGCGCCCAACTGCTGCAGGCCTTTAATGTGCAGATCGACCGGCCGCGTGCCAATGGCGCAACCGCCAGGAAGCGAAACCTTGGCCTGGCCATAACGCGCCACAAGTGGCCCTAATACCAGCACGCTAGCACGCATCTTGCGAACCAGATCGTAAGGCGCGGTGGTACCGGCTAAACTTTTGGCCGAAAAGCTGATCGACCGGCCTTTTAGCGACTGCCGCGTCGTCACTTCGACGCCAAGATGTGCCAGCAGATTGGTAAGGGTCGTGATGTCTGCCAAATCCGGCATATTATCGAGCCGGACCTCGTCGTCAGTGAGCAGACAAGTGCACATCAACGGCAGGGCAGCGTTCTTTGCGCCGCTGATCCGGATTTCACCCTTGAGCGAGTTACCACCACGAATGCGAATGCGATCCATCGGTCATCTTATCCGATCTTATTAAAGCCGCGGCAGCGTGACGCCGCGCTGTCCCATATATTTGCCCGCGCGATCCTTGTAGGACGTCTCGCAAGGCGTGGCACCTTTGAGGAACAGGAATTGGCAGGCACCTTCATTGGCATAAATCTTGGCTGGTAACGGCGTGGTGTTAGAGAATTCCAGCGTTACGTGCCCTTCCCATTCGGGCTCCAACGGTGTCACATTGACGATGATGCCGCAGCGCGCATAAGTCGACTTGCCCAGACAAATCACAAGGATGTCGCGCGGCACGCGGAAATACTCCACCGTTCGCGCCAAGGCAAAGGAATTGGGGGGAATGATACAGACGTCAGCGTCACGATCGACGAAGCTCTTGGGGTTGAACTGCTTCGGATCGACAACAGCTGAATCGACATTAGTGAAAATCTTGAACTCCGGCGACACACGCGCATCATAGCCGTAGGATGACACCCCGTACGAAATGACACCGTCGCGTTTCTGGCTTTCGACAAAAGGCTCGATCATGCCGTGCTTTTGCGACATCTCGCGGATCCAGGTATCGGGCATGATCGACATTGGCGAATAGGTTCCTTTCAAGCATCAAAGTTGGGGCTAAGAACAAGCCGTTCAGCAGCGTGGATTCGGTGTTTGCCCGATGGCGCCGTTTGTATCGGAAGGCCCGCAACGCCTCAAGGATTAGCGTGTTTTTATGGCTTCGTCCGCCGTTTCCTGATGAAGCTCGGTCCGGTCGCGCACCTGGCTTTTACGGCGTTTGAGATTCGCTCGTAGGGCCACCGCTAACCGTTTCGCACGAGCATCGGCGGCCGATGTCGCCTTCGTCGCGTCAACCGATTTGCCTTTGCGCGATGACATGCCGGGCAATCCTCCGAAATTCATTCAAGCTACTGAATTTGTGACATTTAATTAGGGCCAAAATACGGCTTCGCCAAGGTTCCTTAAAGCATGAGCAGAGAGACTTTTCCGCAGCCGTCACAAGACTTGCCATCGTAAACACCTTCTGGCATGTTCCGCGCCGCTTCGAGGGGCTCGCCAGAGCCCATGGCACGAAGCCGCAAAACGGCGCCGCCGTAGCTCAGTGGTAGAGCACGTCCTTGGTAAGGACGGGGTCGGATGTTCAATTCATCTCGGCGGCACCATAACCCACT